>JABLXA010000014.1 GCA_013178415.1 Bacillota bacterium
GGTGGAGATAATGTAGTCGCCACATATATTTCTCGGTTTTTATCATCCAAGAAGAAGGATTTTGAGCCTCCCTGTAGAAATAGATCATCAACAACTTAATCAATCAGTTTTACAATCACTTTATAGCTTCTTTTACAGATAAATTTAGATTGAACGAGCCGAGTTTTCGAGTTTACTATTATTGCGATAGAGCAAGCGATTGATGGGTGATTTATGCGATCTAGAATCTTCGGAGGTAATTCCATTAACGTCGGCATCTATAACCGAAACCTAGTCTTTGAGGTAATAAGATCCAGGGGGCCGATCAGCCGGGCAGAGATAGCTAGGGCTACGAATCTTACTACCGCCGCCATCACGAATATAGTCAGAGCATTGGTAGCGGATGGCTTCGTTGAGGAAATCGGACCGGGGGAGTCTTCAGGTGGGAGAAAGCCGGGATTGTTACAGGTCAGAAAGGGTTCTCGCTATTCCCTGGCTGCAGACCTGGCGGGAACGAATCTCTCTGTGGCTCTTACGACCATAACTGGCGAAATCGTTGCTCGGGTGGAAAAGAATATGCCGGCCGACAGCGGGCAAGCGGTCGACGCGCTCATAGAGGCTATTGGAGAACTCAGGAAGGCAAATGGGGTGGATCCTGCAAAAATAGTAGGTATAGGCGTGACCACTCCCGGCCTTATTGATAGAGCAACAGGCACTGTCATCAAGTCAGTTCGTCTTGGCTGGTATGGAGTTCCGCTCAAAGCCATTCTTGAAAATGCGCTTGACTTTCCCGTTTTCATTGGGAAGGATACAGAGTCCGCTATCCTTGGAGAACAGTGGTATGGGATAGGCAGAGGAGTGGATAATCTCATTTACGTGTGGGTCGGGACTGGTATAGCAATCGGGATTCTGCTCAATGGTCAGGTCTATACGGGTTCTACTGGGATGGCAGGTGAGTTTGGACATACTAGCATTCAGGCCGACGGGACCAGGTGCCGCTGCGGTAACGAGGGATGCCTCGAGGGACTGGCAGGACTCGAGGCGATTTCAGAACGCGCCAAGGGGGCTCTGATGCAGGGGGCAAGGAGTTCAATCCCTGGAATGACTCTTGATCCTAACATTGGTTCTCCGGCGCGGATTGCGCCTATGTCGGTCCTGGATGCTGCAGCGGCTGGTGATCCCGTCGCAATAGAAATTGTCGAGGATGCCGGTCGCAAACTCGGGATCGGGGTTGCCAACTTGATAAACATATTCAATCCGCAGGTGATATTGATTGGCGGCCAGATCAGGCCAAAAGATGAGAGGTTTATTGCCGAGGTCAAGAGGGTGGCCAAGCAACGCGCCCTTGCTGAGATCGCAAGCGCTGTTACTATCGACGTATCGCATCTCGGCCGAGACGCTGGACTTATGGGTGGAACCGCATTGGTCTGGAGAAATCTGTTTGGAACTGCATAGACCGTCACGGCGATCTATGGCTGGCATCGTCATGTGGAGAAAATGGCAACGGTCCATTCCCATGGTATCATGAAGACCTGGGGCCGATGGCGCACCAGGATTTAATAGGGAGGCGAGGTCTTTGAAAAAGGGCATAAATCAATGGTCATTTCCCGCTTCAACGAGTGTTTCCGATTGTCTGAGACTTGCGGAGAAGGCTGGCTTTGAAGGGCTTGAACTGTGTCTTGAGGAGAAAGGAGAATTCTCTCTCGATACCTCTCCAGAATATGTGTCGAAACTTGCGCAGGCTGCGCGTGATATTGGCATAGAGGTGCCATCTGTGGCTACAGGTCTTTATTGGAAGTACTCTCCTACATCCTCAGATCAAGCGGTGCGGGCAAAGGCCTTGGAGATCGCAAAGCGGCAAATAGAATTCGCGTCTATCCTTGGGGCTGACACGATCCTTTATGTTCCTGGAGCCGTGAATGTGCCGTGGGACCCTTCATCAGAGATTGTCGAGTATGATGTAGCCTATAGCCGGGCTAAGGATATGCTTCTGGCGTTGACTGAGACCGCCGATCAATATGGCATCAACATTGGCGTAGAGAATGTGTGGAATAAATTCCTCCTCTCACCCCTGGAAATGTGTCAATTCATCGATGAGATCGGGCACCCGCGGGTGCAAGCATATTTCGATGTAGGAAATGTCCTGGTTTCTGGATATCCGGAACACTGGATCAAGATCCTCAAAAATCGGATCAAGAAGGTGCATGTCAAGGATTTCAAAGTGGAAATCGGCAATATCACAGGTTTCACAAATCTGTTGCAGGGAGACGTAAACTGGCCCGGAGTGGTGGCAGCTCTCCAAGATGTTGGCTATGATGGATACCTCACCGCCGAGATATTGCCTCCCTACCGTTATTATCCGGAGAAGCTCATTTATGATGTATCTTCCAGCCTTGATGAAATCTTAGGAAGGGCGCGGAAGTAGCCGCCGTGGGAAAACTGACACAACAGGGAGATCGGCGTTGGATAATTGGCCATAGACGGCGATCCAGGAATGTATCCATGAAGATCCCCCGGGTAAGATCCCCCGGGTGCTTGAACGGGATTTGGTTATGAAGACAACTTGCGAAGGGATGACCTGCTATGGTGAAGATTGGAATGCTTGGCGCTGGTTTCATAGGCAAAGTGCATGCACAGGCATATGCGAATATTCCTCAAGCCAAAGTCGTGGCTGTCTGCGATCTGAACGCGGATGAGGCGAAAAAGCTGGCCGAGAATTTCGGGGCCGACGTGAGCACTGACTGCTCAGAAGTAATTGGTAGGTCTGATGTGGATATAATCGATGTTTGCCTGCCTACATACCTTCATGCCCGCTACGCGGTCGAGGCTGCCAGGGCGGGAAAACATGTTTTCTGCGAGAAGCCTATGGCCTTCACGCTTGCAGAGGCTGATTCCATGATAGAGGCGGCTGAGAAGGCCGGGATCAGCATGATGATCGGCCAGGTCCTGCGTTTCTGGCCTGAATACGTTGCCATCAAGAAAGTCCTGGATAGCGGAGAGCTGGGTAAGTCCCTTGCTATCACAGCTACACGCCTTGGAACTGCGCCAGTCTGGTCGTGGGATAGATGGATACTGGACCCTAACCGTGGTGGCGGAGCCGCCCTTGACCTACATATTCATGATCTAGATTACGTCTCATGGGTCTGGGGAAAGCCAAATGGGGTAAGCGCCCGCGGTGTTAGATCAGTCGCCGGCGCATGGGATCACATTTTTACAACGTTAAGCTACGATGACGGGCGGGTAGCTCTTGTAGAAGGGACCTTTTTTGTGCCCCAGAATTTCCCGTTTACCATGGCACTAAGGGCGGTATGTGAGGAAGGGACCGTGGAGTTCACATTCCGGGCGGGTGTCAACATTGAGGCCCGTGACAAGGTAGAGAACCCCGTTGTGGTCTACAAGAGGGATGGCACTATAGCTTATCCTGAAGTGGGTAGGGAAGATGCATATAAGGCCGAAATTGAGTATTTCGTGAATTGCGTTAATGAAGGCAGAAAACCAGAGATGTCAACTCCTAGGGATGCAAGGCAGTCTCTGGAGATCGCGCTTGCCGCAATAGAATCTGCTGGGAGAGGGGATGCGGGGATCTAATAGAGGGCTATTAGATTCCTTATGGGGGTGAATTGGATATGAAGCTCGCCTGTCAGGAGAATCTCGTCCCTGGTAAGAGTCTCGAAGAGAAGTTATATCGCCTTGAGAAATATGGTTACGCAGGCATTGAGTTTTGGGGCGGCAACATCAAGTCCAGAGCCGAGGAGATAAGGCGGCTATGTGAGCAAAGCAAGGTGAAGCCAAGCACCATATGTGCGGGCTTTAGGGGCTCTCCCCTGGATGCAGACAAGGGGCAGAGGGACCTTGCGATGGCAGATATCAAGGAACTCCTGGAGGTAGCGGGTTACATTGGCGCCATCGGAGTGATAGTGGTGCCGATCTTTGGGCAGCCGAAGGTGCCCGACCTCTCTCCCTGGAAAACGGCGCGCGAGATCGAATTTGAGCTTCTAGTCAAACTGTTGAAAGATATCGCTCCACATGCGGAGAGAGCGAATTCCATTCTCCTGATTGAACCTCTTAACCGATATGAAACCCATTTCCTCCGGACACTTGAAGATGCCGTCTCAGTGGTGAAGGAAGTGGCGAGCCCCAGCGTTCAGATTATGGCTGACTTTTTCCATATGTCCATCGAGGAAGTGAATATAGCCAAGAGTATCGAGGCAGCGGGCCCATACATCCAGCATATACATCTCGCCGACAGCACGCGACTTCTGCCTGGATACGGACACACGGATTTCGAGGCAGGTTTTACTGCCCTCAAGAAGATAGGCTTCAGGAATTACATGGCGCTGGAATGCGGGGTGCCGGGCGACCCGGACCTGGAACTCCCTAAGTGCGCTGAATACCTCAGGAAATTCATATAGGGGGAGGATCTGCCATGTCTGTTAGAGTTGGTTTTATCGGGGTTGGGGGCATCTCAAAAGTCCATTTGGAGTATCTTGCAAAATCCCAGGATGCGAAGATAGTGGCTGTGTCGGACATTGCCGAAGAAAAGGCCAGACAGGTGGGCGCGACCTATGGAGCTTCTGCCTATGTGAACTATGAAGAAATGCTTGATAAAGAAGATCTTGATGCTGTATATATCTCTCTCCCGCCTTTCGCGCATGGAAAACCCGAGCTCAAAGCCGCAGAGCACGGCCTGCACCTATTCATCGAAAAGCCGATAGCTACCAACATCGATACAGCAAAAGAGATCTTGAAGGTGATTGCGGAAAAGCGACTCATAAGCTCTGTCGGATATCAGTGGAGATATCTTGATACGGTGGGCAAGGCAAGAGAGCTTCTCTCAGGTAGGACTGTGGGGATGGTGCTAGGTTACTGGATGGGCGGATTGCCAGGAGTCGCCTGGTGGAGAGTGATGGAGCAGTCCGGCGGCCAGTTTGTGGAGCAGACCACTCATATAGTTGATCTCGCAAGATACACAGCTGGAAATGTGAAAAGAGTCTTTGCGTCATATGCCTTAAGAAGCCTGCAGGATGTGCCCAATTTGAATGTTCCTGATGTTGGCACGGTGACCCTTGAGTTTGAAAATGGCGCTATAGGGACCATTTCCAATACCTGTATGCTTTCTCAAGGATATAATGTTGGGCTCAATGTAGTGACACGAGATCTTGTGCTGGAGATGACCGGATCCAGCCTTAAACGCATTGAGCCGTATCACACGGAAGAATTCCGGACAAGGGTGAATCCCTACAACCTAGAAGATCAGTCATTCATCGATGCGGTGAAGACAGGAGATACGTCGAAGATCAGATCTACGTATGCTGATGCTTTTGAAACCCACAGGGTGACCATGGCAGCGAATGAGTCTGCACGGTTAGGGAAGCCTGTGGATCTAATTGAATAAATTCCCCGCGGCGGTGGGGCGAGTATTAGGAGGCATGAAAGCATGGAGCAATTGCGAATTGGAGTAATAGGGGTCAGTGGTCGTGGTCGCTTGGCTGATCATTGGCACAATCCAGGCGGAAGATCTGTTGTAGTGGCGGGTGCAGACATTAACGAAAAGTACTTGAAGGAATTCAAGGAGCGCTACGGAGATTCGGTTTTTGTGACGACTGATTATCGCCGGCTTCTTGAAAGACCTGATGTGGATGCAGTACTCGTCTCATCGCCGGATTTCTGTCATGAGGAGCATGCGGTGGCCGCGCTTGAGGCTGGTAAGCATGTCTATTGCGAGAAACCCCTTGCAATTACAGTGGAGGGCTGCGATCGAATCCTCAAGGCCTGGCGAGCCTCCGGAAGGAAGCTCATGGTAGGATTTAACATGCGATATATGAATATGTTCCGAACGATGAAAGAAATCGTTGATTCAGGGGCGATCGGGGAGATCAAGGCCGTATGGGTCCGTCATTTTGTGGGGCATGGCGGGGACTTCTACTATCACGATTGGCACGCCATGCGCCGCAATACTACTTCGCTTCTCCTCCAGAAAGGTTCTCATGACATAGATATCATACACTGGATCTCTGGTGCGTACGGCAAGCGGGTTGCAGCCTTTGGCGGCCTTGATTTCTTTGGTGGAGATAAGCCCAATGACCTGGTGTGCCCCACTTGCCCCGAGCGGCGTACCTGCCCGGATCCGGCCAGGGCCGACACTCGTATTCAATGTGCTTTCCGCAAGGAAGTGGATGTAGAAGATAATAATGTGGTCATCATGGAGCTGGAAAATGGGATAAAGGCTTCGTATCTCCAGTGCCATTTCACGCCAGATTACCACCGCAACTATACCTTCATCGGGACAGAAGGAAGGATCGAGAATTCCGAACCCGAAGGCAAGGTCTGGGTGAAGACCAGGGATTCGCATGACTGGAAGGCCCTTGCCAATCGCACCTATGAGGTCAAACCCGCTGTCGGAGGCCATGGCGGCGGTGATCCTGTCGCCTGTGAGGATTTCCTGGATATGATTCTGGAAGGCAAAGAGCCTGTAGCAACGCCAATCGCTGGGAGAATGAGCGTTGCTGTAGGGTGCGCTGCCGCCGAATCGATGCGCTCAGGCGGCAAGGTGGTTGAGGTGGCTCCGCTGCCTGATCTAGGTTAGAAGTTGCAGATTCCGGTCGCCTCGTCTTTACCTGGTACGCTCTAATCGGATACTAGATGACCGCTGGGATGCAAGGAAATTCGTCTGGAGGCGACCGGTGTCCATATCGCACCATCGGGGGTGATCAACGTGGCACGGAAGTATTCTTTGCAGAAAAATAAAAGGTTTTTAGGATATGCGTTTACTTCGCCTTGGATCTTGGGGTTCCTTATGTTCACTTTATATCCTTTTGCGGCATCGATCTATTATAGTCTCACGGACTATAGTGTCTTGAATGCCCCAGAGTTTGTAGGAGTCGGAAATTATGTGACCCTCTTTAGTAAAGACCCTTTGTTTTGGAAGTCGCTTTATAATACTCTGTACTATGCAGTTATCTCCCTGCCACTACAAATATTAGTTGCGCTGGGACTAGCTACTTTACTGAACCAGCGAGTTAGGGGACTGGCAGTTTTCAGAACCATTTTCTACCTTCCTTCTATAGTGCCGATTGTTGGCGCCTCAATTGTATGGATGTGGCTTCTAAATCCACAATATGGCATTATCAATGGAATTCTCTATGCTCTCGGTATCAACGGTCCTGGGTGGATCACCGACCCCGTCTGGTCTAAACCCTCACTGATCATAATGAGCCTGTGGGGCGTAGGAGGATCCATGATAATATACCTTGCCGCCTTGCAGGATGTACCTGTCCAATTATATGAGGCCTCGGAACTAGATGGGGCAAGCCCTTTGCATAAGTTCAGGCATGTTACACTGCCAATGATTTCTCCAGCAATATTCTTCCAATTAGTGATGGGGTTGATCGGGGCTCTTCAATATTTCACTCAGGCTTATGTAATGACTCAGGGCGGCCCTGCTGACTCGACACTTTTCTATTCACTATATCTATATAACAATGCTTTCCGGTACTTCAAAATGGGGTATGCCTCTGCCATGGCATGGATTTTGTTTATTATCATCTTGGTGTTGACTCTCTTGGTGTTCAGGACTTCGCGCAGCTGGGTTTATTACGCTGGTGGGAGGTGATAAGCAGGGGGAATGGGTTAGAAGTATGGATTTGGTCGGCGCGTACCAAACTAGAGTAGTCTTTGGATGCTCTCTATTTAGCGGAATTCGCGGTTTGGCGGTATCTATTGATCCCTTCCAAAACAACAAATGCAGAGGTGAGAAATAAATGAGAAAGACTGTAATTTATGCCCTAGTGATCCTTGCCTGTATCTCATCTGTATGGAGTTCAGCCTATGCTGCCACGAAACCTGTGGAAGTTACATTATGGCATGGATGGACTGGGGACTGGACCAAAGTTATTGATGATATAGTGAAGATGTTTAACGATTCTCATCCTGGTATCAAAGTCAAACCCCTAGTTGTTCCATACGGTGAGAGGGATACCAAACTTATGGCAGCAATTGCAGCCGGCAATCCGCCAGATATCATCTACACAATGGGCAACACTGCCTCTTATGCTGCGCGTGGTGCAATGATACCGATCGACGAGCTCATGACTCCGCAAGAGCTGGCAGACTATAAGCGCTATCAATGGCCCATGTGGCAGGCAAATGTATACAAAGGACATCTATGGACATTCCACGGATTTATTGATGTTATGGCCCTATACTATAACAAAGGCCATTTCAAACAGGCAGGTCTCGATCCCAATGAGCCGCCCAAGGATATTGCTACATTAGATAGTTATGCTGAGAAGCTTACTGTCCATGATAGCAGGGGAAATATCACGAGATTAGGTTTTCTGCCCGAGAATCTGCTCTGGTGGGGAGCAGTATTTGGAGGCGACTGGTTTAAGGAAGGCAAGGTAACGGCAAATGATCCGGAAATCATAAAGGCTGGAGAATGGTTTGCATCTTATTCCAAGAAATATGATGTCAAAAAGTTGACAGCCTTCCAAGGAGGTCTTGCCGAGGAAAGGGCAAGGGCTTTGGATCCCTTTATTTCGGGGAAGTATTCGATGCAGTTGATGGGGCAGTGGAAAATTCTGGACATAGCAAAGTATGCTCCTAAGGATTTCGATTACGGGATTGTTCCTTTGCCTACTCCCCCAGGCGGAAGAAAGAACGCTATAATAGTGCCTTCCGGTTACGGGCTCATTCCAAAGGGTGCCAAACATCCTAAGGAGGCTCTCCAATATCTCCTATACTGGGTAGGTAAAGGGTACGAGGAAGACCGCGCAAAGATAATGACGATGGGCGGGTGGATGCCTCTTGCCGATGGCCCATGGCAGGCCAGGGCGGCGCAGGACTATATGAAGCAGTATCCTCATTTCAAGGTATTTGTAGACCTTCTACGAAACGGACAGGTTGTATCCTTTGCCAGTCCTGTGGAATTGTTCTATAGTGACAGACTTACGCAAGCAGAAGATCGGATTAGACTTCTCCAGGAAACTCCGAAACAGTCACTGGATAGAGTCACTAAAGAGGTTCAGGCGGAACTTGATAAGATCAAATGAAGAGCCGGGGTCAGGGGCCTGCGGATGCGCCCGCAGGCCCTCTCCTGATTAGATAGGGGGGATCTTAGAATGATAGTCTCCAAGCGCACCCGAATAATCCGGCAAACGGCCGTCTATTTGGCATTGATAATGCTTAGTCTTGTGTTTCTCCTACCGCTTTTTTGGATGGTTTCTACCTCTCTAAAGCCAGATAGGCAGATCTTTGCCTTTCCTCCCATTTGGATACCTAGTCCGCTCCAATGGAGTAACTATGCTACTGCATGGACATTTGTTCCCTTCTTCACATACCTAAAAAACACGCTTATTATATGTGGGCTAGCCGTATTCGGCGCATTAGTCTCATGCCCGCTGGTTGCCTATGGGCTCTCTAAGATTCAATGGCCTGAGAGAGATGCGTTATTTATACTGCTGATCTCCACAATGATGATTCCCTATCAGGTAGTCATGATACCGGTATATCTTGTCTTCAATAAACTAGGGTGGGTTAATACCTTTAGGCCCCTTGTAGTTCCTGCTTTTTTCGGCATACCTTTTTACATTTTTTTGCTTCGTCAATTCTTTATGACTATACCAAGTGAACTGGATGACGCCGCGAGGGTGGACGGGTGTTCGGAGATCATGATCCTCTACCGGGTTATTCTCCCTCTTGCGAAGCCGGCATTGGCCGTGGTCGCCCTTTTCCAATTCATAGCGCATTGGAACGATTTTCTTGGTCCGTTAATCTACCTGACAGATCAAAGTAAATACACTTTAGCCCTGGGCTTGCAGCAATTCCAGAGTGGATATCACACTGCATGGGCAGCCCTCATGGCCGCCGCGACCATGGTTACGCTTCCGATAATTGTGCTGTTCTTCTTTACTCAAAAGACATTCATTCAAGGTATAACTCTAACAGGCATAAAGGAATAGGAGTATTTCCATTCATATCACATGTTTCAGGAGGGTATGAGGCATCTTGTACAAGGAGACAATGACACCGCGAGAACGCTGGCTGGCTGTGCTTACCCGCCATAAGCCCGATCGTGTTCCAATGGATTACCGAGCCACAGATGAAGCGACTGCCAGGTTGATGAGGTACCTTGGTTGTTCGGATTTGGATGCCCTCTTTAGGCAGTTGCATATCGACCAGCCGGTGGTGGTAAACCCGGAATATATTGGGCCGTCAATTCCTGATGATACCGACATCTATGGTTGTCGTTATAGGGATGTGTCATACGGGATGGGCTCTTACAGGGAATGTGTTTACCATCCGCTTGCAGAGTATAAGACAGTTGACGAAATAAAGCTAAATTACAGATGGCCGAGCCCAGATTGGTATGACTATTCGGTCATCCCCAAACAGATAAGGGGCAAGGAGGATCGTCCAATTCAGGGTGGGGGCTCGGAACCTTTTTTGATATATAAATATCTACGTGGAGATGAACAGGCTTTTATTGATCTAATTGAAAATCCTGAGATCGTCCATTATTGCCTTGATAAACTCTTTAATTTCTGCTATGAGAACACCCTTCGAATCTATGAGCAGATTCCAGGGATGGTACTGATAACCTATGTAGCCGAAGACATGGGGTCTGAAAGTGACCTAATGTATTCGCCTGCGCATATTCGGGAGTTTTTCATCCCGCGCATGAAACGCATGATTGACCTCGTTCACCAGGCTGGTGCTTTTGCGTTCCATCATAATGACGGGGCTATCCGTAAGATTATTCCTGATATGATTGAAGCTGGGATAGACGTCCTAGATCCGGTTCAATGGAAGTGCAAGGGAATGGATCGTAGGGCATTAAAACATGATTTTGGTGATAGGCTAATTTTCCATGGAGGTGTGGACAATCAATATACACTAGCGTTTGGCACTATAGACGAGGTACGGCAAGAGGTACTGGATAACCTCGGCATCCTGGGTGAGGGAGGGGGATATATTCTAGCTCCCTGCCATAATATTCAAGCCGTTAGCCCGCCGGAGAATATTGTAGAGATGTATAAGATCGGATATGAATATGGATGGACTCCGTAGGGGGCGACTTTTCGTATCTTCCGAATCCTCGCTCGGATCCCGCAAGTTTGCACATCGGTAAAATTAGTATTGAGGGTATGAGATCCCTGGATCACTATCGAATGTTAATCTCTAAGGAAGAGGTGCGGTCTGATGTATGTCTTCGGCCTAAAAGAGGCGAGTTTCAAGTATGTTTGTGGTCATATGCGGGGCTCACCCGCGGAGTTTTGCCAGGAGCAGCAGATAAAGCTAGTGACTGCGCGCCGCGGGCTATGCGCATTTCAGGTCCTAGTTCACGGGGACCAAGATTTCATGCTGGCTGTGACAGATGCACCCATTTTCTATAAATCTGGCCCATTGGATATCATTCGCCTCGAAGTCTCGGGACGGCTCCCCGGAGCTGTCAATAAACAGCTTATAGGGCTCATCGAGGATGATGACCGACAGCTGAAGGCGGATCTATTGCTTACACAAGACGCAATCTTCGTTGCCGGCCGAAACCTGCAGCCCGTTTGGGTTGAGTTTGAAATACCGGAGTCCGCTTCGGCCGGTATATATGAAGGAAAGGTGATCCTCTGGCGACACAGGATGTTTGCCACCGAGGAGAAACTCGGAGAGCTAAGCTTCACTATTGAAGTGAAGGATGTCACGCTTCCGCTGCCGCAGGATTATCATTTTTATCTGGATCTTTGGCAGCATTCATCTAATATAAGCCGGAAGCATGAGACGCCCTTATGGAGCGATGCTCACTTCAATGTCCTGGATAAATATGTGGCCTCCCTGGCAGCGTTGGGGCAGAAGGCGGCGACGGTTATCGTCTCTGAAATCCCATGGTCAGGGCAGGGTTCTGTCCGAGATTTGGTGTATCCTTCGGATCTTTTCGAGTATAGCATGGTGCGTGTCAGAAAGGACGCCAGCGGCGAATTCCGCTATGATTATTCAATTCTGGATCGCTATGTGGATCTTTGCGAGCGCCATGGGATCAAAGATGAAATAGAGGTCTTCGGCCTGATCAATATCTGGCAATTCAGCGAAGGCGGGTTTGCGGGCGCTGTCGATTATATTGATGATATTCGCGTTCGCTACTACGATGAGGCGAGCGGGAGTTATGCCTTCTTACGTGAAGGAAATGAGATAGAGGCATATATCAAGGCGCTGGAGGAACATTTCGCAAATAGAGGCTGGCTGGAGCGGGTGAGAGTTGTCGCCGATGAACCGGCGGATCTGGAGCTTTACCAGCGTCGCCTTGAAAACCTCCGCCGGATTGCGCCTAGTTTCAAGTTCAAGGCAGCCATAAACCATAAGGAGATGTTACTATCACCACCACCCAACCTCTCTGATTTCGTTCCTTTTCTGTATCTCCTCTGGGATAATTGGGATGATCTCGGCGAATTGCGGAAACTGGTTCCGGGGCGGTTCCTCTGGTATGTATGCTGCGGGCCTGAATGGCCAAATACCTTCCTACGTTCCCCATTGATTGAGAGTCGCCTTATCCCGGTTCTGACCTTCTTTATGGGGTGCGACGGCTTTCTGCGCTGGAACTACACTGTCTGGCCTGAAAAACCTCGTGAGAGACTCTCGTTCCGCGCGCCGTTCTGGCCGGCGGGCGATACTAATTTCGTCTACCCCGGCAATTTCGGTGGACCTTTACTTTCATTGCGCTATAAGCTTCTGCTCAAGGGAATTCAGGATTTTGAGCTCCTGTGGATGGTCAAACAGGCCGGAATGGGAAATAAGATCCAGGAATATTTCTCAATGATCCTGCGAAGCCCGTTATTGAGGGAAGCGCGGGGGGCGGAGGCAGCGGAACGCGCGCAGGAGACAGGAGGCGCATCGAAAGCAGAAGACGCACAGAGGACGGAGAGCGCGTGGAATGCGGAAAGTGCGCGGAATGCGGGAGAGACTTTGCAAGAGAAGAGAGCCCGCGGGACGCTGAGGCGTGAGGAATTATATAGCCTCAATGACGCTGACTATGAACGTGCCACAGCGCTTTTGCTGGATGCGCTGGCAGACCTGGGGATAGGTCGTCGATAGACTCTTCGAGGGATTATTCATCGGGCCGCTCCTATTTATAATGGCAAACTCGCGCGGTCAGATTCTTTGCCTCAAGATCATGGTTTTTCTCAGTGGCTCCAGCAGGGAAATCTACTTCTTTGGCGAAGAGGAATGGCGGACTATTCCAGACCTCTTCAATGAGGAGAGGCTGGTTTCAGGAGGGAATGCCATGAGTTGCGTCACACGGGTAACCGTATGGAATGAAAACCGACATGAGAAGAGTGACGAACGTATCGCCAAAGTCTATCCGGAGGGTATCCACGGAGCTATAGCAAGCTATCTGCGAACTCAGCCCGGGTTTGAGGTCCGAACTGCGACGCTTGACGAACCTGAGCATGGTCTTACAGATGAGGTCCTTGCCAACACGGACGTTCTCACCTGGTGGGGCCATATGGCTCATGGAGATGTAAGCGATGCGGTAGTTGACAAGGTACATAAACGGGTCCTGGATGGAATGGGCCTCATTGTTCTCCATTCCGGCCATTTCTCCAAGATCTTCAGAAAGCTCATGGGCACCACATGCAATCTCAAGTGGCGTGAGATAGGCGAGAAGCAACGCCTCTGGGTGGTAGAGCCCGGCCATCCCATCGTGGAGGGTATAGGGGAATACTTTGAGCTCGAGCATGAGGAGATGTATGGAGAACGCTTTGATATCCCCGCGCCCGATACCCTGGTCTTTATAAGCTGGTTCCCCGGAGGAGAAGTGTTCCGCAGTGGTTGCTGCTATCATCGTGGACGAGGGAAGATCTTCTATTTCCAGCCCGGTCACGAGACTTACCCAACGTATTATAATCCGACTGTGCTCAAGGTGATAGCAAATGCGGTTCGCTGGGCTGCGCCGGGGGATGGTCCTAAGCCGACATTTGGGAACTATAAGCCGCTGGAATGCCTATGATAGGGCTACCCTGATGGCTCCCCAGTATGATCATGCTGGATTGGTGCCGCTCGGGGCGCATGGTAGGCATCCCTGAAACGCTCGAAATAGGTAGGACTGTTCCCTTATTCTAGATGGAAAGACACGCCGGCTCTGGGGGAGGCCCCGCCGGCTTTTACATTTCGCGCGCCGGGATGAAGCATCCCGGACTAGGCAAAGATCTGCTCGAGGCTCGCCTCTAGACCTGGAAAAGCGTATGAAGCGGCGGTCTCCCCATATCTATAGGTCGCGCTTTGACTCAAGTCGTTGTTCTCGAAAAAGTAGATGGTTACTTCCCGGTTGAAAGGATTAACGATCCAATATTCCTTTACCCCCGTCGACATATAGAGATCAAGCTTTCGGATCGCGTCCTTGCCGCGCGTGCTTTCAGAGAGTATTTCCACTATGAGCGCGGGGATTCCCATATAATAATCCTTTTCATTTAATTTCTCCTCAAGGTCGCAGATCACCATAAGGTCGGGTTGGACCACGTTGATGTCTTCGGGGTTTCGTCTGAGCGTAATGTCATAAGGCGCCAACATCGGGCGACACGGCTTGCCCCTGAACCAATTATGAAAGATGATGTGGAGTTCGCCGAGAGCTTTCTGGTGCGAAGTCGTCGGTGAAGCCAGCTGATAGATTTCGCCATCGATATACTCATATCTCTCCTCGCTGTTCTCTGTGAGGCGCAGAAACTCCTCGTATGTAACCTTCCTTTGGGCATGGATATATTCCGGCGCCTCCTCCTGGCTCATCCCGGGAGCGGCCGTTGCATGGGTATCCTCGTAGGCGGTCAATCTGGCCACATAGCGGCCGTTGCTGGTGATAATGATATCTTCGCGAGCTGAGAGCCTTAGATACTTGCCGAGGTTATTCTTGAGATCGGTGGCGCTCACGATCATAGAAATCCCTCCAAGGGGATGCTTTCTGAGGGGCTATTTTAGCTAAATTAGCTATTTACCATTATAGGGGTCGGTTCGGGCACTGTCAAGATGGGTTTTGCCCCATTGCCGCATCTATGAATTCTCCCTGCAAATGCCGCGAAATCTTCCCCATATGGCATCTCCAAGATCCCTACAGGGTGACATTATCACAGACCGATAACACATTGCAAATTTCCTCTTGACCCATGTTAGATCTATGTTATAATTCATGCCAAATACAAAGCTCCGGGATACAATGGTGTATCTCGCAGGTGTCGGGCAATGGCGTCCACACAGGTGTGTTTTCTTTTTAAGGGCACCCTGTCTGGACCTTTTGCTTTTTCAGGCCGTATCAGGTTTCCTGACAAGGGAAGGTCAAATTCAACAGACAGGTGGGAGAAGAATGGAGAATCGATTTCAGGAAGAGCTAAACCCATTGAAGATCGCCCAGAAACAGTTATTGAAGGCAATCGTGCAGATGAAGGAAGACATGTCAGTTTATGAGGTTCTAAAAGAACCCAAGCGTATCCTTACAGTGTCGTTGCCAATTAAGATGGACGACGGTACAGTAAGGACATTTACTGGGTTCAGGTCTCAGCATACCGATGTCATTGGGCCCACAAAAGGAGGTATCCGCTTTCACCCCGGTGTAACGGAAGATGAGGTCAAAGCCCTGTCCATGTGGATGACCTTCAAGTGCGGAGTAGTAGGTCTACCTTATGGAGGCGCAAAGGGCGGGATAATTTGCAACCCAAGAGAGTTGTCCAGGTCAGAGCTTGAAAGGTTGAGCCGAGCCTATATCCAGGCCATCGCTCCCATTATTGGGCCGGAGAAGGATATTCCGGCACCAGATGTATACACAAACGGTCAGATAATGTCTTGGATGATGGATGAATTCTCCCGTCTCAAGGGGTACAATGTTCCGGGGGTGATCACCGGCAAACCCGTCTCGCTTGGTGGATCCCTTGGCAGGGATACCGCTACTGCCCAGGGGTGCGTTTTCACCATCCTGGAGGCTCTGAAGAAGCTAGACATCGGGATTGCTGGCGCTGCAGTCGTGATCCAGGGATTTGGCAATGCTGGCATGAACGCTGCGCGCCTCCTGACCGGAATGGGAGCCAGCGTTATTGCAGTTAATGATTCCGAGGGAGGAGCATATAATCCTACTGGCCTCGATATCGATAGTATATGCGAGCACAAACGAAATACAGGAAGCGTACTGGGCGCTCCCGGTAGTGAACCTATTGGTTCGGAAGAGCTTCTCACGCTACCGTGTGACATCCTTATCCCCGCCGCACTGGAGAACCAGATAACCAGGGCAAATGCAGGGAAGGTGCAGGCCCGGATAATCGCTGAAGCGGCAAATGGCCCCACAACTCCTGAGGCGGATGAGATCCTGTTCTCACGGAACATCATGGTCATCCCAGATATCCTCGCCAATGCTGGAGGCGTAACTGTCTCTTATTTTGAATGGGTCCAGAACCTGATGAATTACTACTGGACAGCGGAAGAGGTGTCGGAACGGCTAAGAGCAAAGATGGTCGCTTCGTTCAATGCCGTCTACCAGACTGCTCAGGCCTACAGAGTGGATATGCGCACCGCAGCTTACATAACAGCGCTGGGCAGGTTGGTCGAGGCGCTGAAACTCCGTGGTTGGGTGAGCTGAAACTCCGTAGTTGGGTGAATTGAAAAAAGGCGAAGACCGGTCAATCATGAAGAGGGAGAATTAGAGGAGTGCAGAAAAGGCCGGAAGCTGTAATAGAATAGATCCCCATGGCGCCATGGCGGTACCGTCAGGGCGGTGAAAATGGCAGCGGTTCATTTCTATGGCAGTAGTATAGGGCGTTCATCCGAAGCGATTCATCATCTTTCGGGTGGGGCCCTTCTCTTATAGCGCCTTTACCCGCGGATGATTCTATCATGCTTTGAATAGCTATCAATGATGTTCTCCCTTTTGGTTTTCCGATCCAAACTGGCAGATTTCCCTGGAACGATGATATTCACCTTTTTGGGAGGATACGCGCCGATATAGCCGCTGCTACGCCTGAATTGCCACAAACCCAGTGCCATGATCAGGCGTATGCCAATACCGGCAAGGAACACCAGTGCGAAGCCTATCCATGCGGACATGCCTATCACCCCCTATGGAAAGATGAGACATCACGTCACGACCTATTCACCTGCCATTGACCATACAAATAACCTATTAACCTACAGTGATGACACCAGACACGCTCCCAATTTCATTATACACCTTGGATGAAATTTCACAATAATCTTTAATTCAAATAATATTTTCTCACTTAATCTTGATGCCCAAGATTTCTGTTCAGAAAATCTGCAATTCAAGCAGGAATTCTAAAAAGATCACCGAATACTATATCTAGATAGATGTCCGGACATACGTATCTCCTACGCCGCAGATATTTGAATTCCACCCACCTAAATACTCATTGACGGAGAGATGGATGTATATGCGGATTGACCGAAATAGCCCACTCCCGCTCTACCACCAGTTAAAAGAGATAATAAAAGAACAAATTCGTGCAGGCAGGCTATTGCCGGGGCAGACGATCCCCAGCGAGATTGAGCTCACCAGGACATACAAATTGAGCCGATATACCGTCAGGCAAGCGATCTCAGACCTGGTAGCCGAGGGGATCTTACGCCGAGTCCACGGGACGGGGACATTCGTGTCCGATTCCCGAAAGCCGGCTGGGATACGAGCGGCAAAAGGAAGAGGCAGCATCGGAGTAATCGTCCCCTATCTGGGCGATTTCTTTATCTCCGAGATACTGGCCGGTATAGAGCAAATTACGGATGGAAGTAATTACAATCTGATCTTCTGCAATTCTGACAATGATATGGCTGAACAGGCAAGACACATAAATACTCTAAGCAGGGAAGGGGTTGAAGGTCTGATTGTGTTTCCCGTGGAAAATGCTCCCTATGACGAAACCATCGCAAGATTGGCAGGGGAAGGCTTTCCCCTTATGTTGGTTGATAGATACTACGATAACATAGGAGGTTATGATTTCGTTGGATGCGATAATAGAAAAGGAGTGTACCAGGCTATAGATCACCTTTTTGAGTTAGGGCACCAACATATCGGCTTCATAACCCATCCATTCCTCAGCACAACCAGCGTAAGGGAGCGCCTTGAGGGATACAAGGAAGCCATTGAGAGGCATAACCTTCATTTCGACGAGAGTCTCGTCGTAACCTATCCTTCATGGTTGGTTGAGGAGAATACCATGGCCAGCGAGTTGGATGATGATCTACGGTATGAGCCCATTTTGCGTCTTTTGGACAGGAGAGATAGACCGAGCGCAGTCTTTGCCTTGAATGATTTTGTGGCCATTGACGTGATAAAGGTCTGCAAGCGGCATGGTATCCGGATCCCAGAGGATTTGAGTCTAGTCGGTTTTGATGACATCGAGATGGCCAGATATTTAGAGGTGCCTCTGACTACAGTGGCCCAGCCCAAGAGGGAGATAGGCGTCGCTGCTGCACGGATCCTCTTGGAGAGAATTGAGGCCGGCCATATGCCTGATAAGCAATGGGAAGAGAAAAGGATCCTGCTGCCTACTACTCTGGTGGTCAGGGATTCCACAGCGGCTAATTGGCGGTGCCCTGCCAGACAGTGTGCAGCCGGGAATTGTCAATAAGGCAGGAGCCGGGGAAGGAGGTGTCATGGAGCGACAATACGGGAAAAACGGGCCTGAAGATCTTCGTGCACAGAAATCCTATGCATAGAAACCTTAAAGGAGGGTAGATTTCAATGAAAACCGGGTTCCTGAAAAGCGCGGCGATATTCAGCCTGATGCTGGTACTCGTAATGGTGTGCGGAACCTCTGTCTTTGCCAGCGCAAGCCTTCCGGTCCCGAGAGAAGAGACATTATTCATGGAGGATACGGCCACATTCCGCGTTTTTGACAGCTTCAACTATTTCATTCCAAATGGAGCCGAATTTGCGGCCGGATTCTGGCAGATTTCCACCGAATATCTGTGGTATGCGAATCTTGCGACTGGCGAGGTTGTCCCATGGCTGGCCACAAAATATGCTTACTCGAACGATTACAAGACATTCGAGATCACCCTTAGGAATGGCGTGACCTGGAACGATGGAAAACCCTTTACTGCTGATGATGTGGTCTTTACTATCAGGATGATCATGTCTCGACCAGAGTTTGGAGGAGAGAACTGGAAGCGTGAGGTCGCGGAGGTGAAAGCTCAGGGACCTGATCATGTCATTTTCAAGCTGAAAGAGCCAAACCCCAGATTCCATTACAGATTCATAAACATGTTATGCACCGCCACCCCGATAGTGCCAAAGCATATTTGGGAAGGTAAAGATCCGCTGAGCTTCAAGAATAATCCTCCTGTCACCACAGGGCCTTACAAACTGAAACAGGTTATACCAGAGCTAAAGATGTTCATTTGGGAACGCAGGGAAGATTATTGGGCAAAGAAGCTGGGCTATTTCCCGGCGCCAAAGTACGTAGTCTATAGAACATCACCACCGCCAGACGCTGATTTGGCAGATTTCGTAAACAATGTCATAGACCATGCTCACTGCTTGGATTACACGCAAATGCAGCTTGCGATGAAAAGAAACCGCGAGATAATCATTGCTCCTTTCCTTGATCCCTGCCCGCGAGGCATCTGGTTCAATTGCGCGTCAGGCCCTACTGCAGATCCTCGAGTGAGGTGGGCCATATCCTATCTGGTTAACCGCGAAAAGATAGCTAAGGTTCTCTGGATGCCTGAGACCACCCCTGGCAAATATCCGTGGGCAGCCTACAAATACATGGAAAAGTTCGTAGATAAAGAGATCTTGAAGAAATATGACCTCACCTTTGACCCGGCAAAGGCAGCTAAACTGTTGGATGAGGCCGGCTACAAGATGGGAGCGGGCGGAACGCGAGTTGGCCCTGATGGCAAACCTCTTACTTTGGAGATTATAACGCCTACCCAGCCAGCCAGCTTCGAGTATCAGATCGCTCAGGATATAGCCCAGGAAGCAAAGAAGATCGGCGTGACAATGACAGTCCGCCACCTAGAGGGCCCTGTATTTGACGAATTTACTCAGACGGGGAAATTCAACCTGACATCTCACTGGCTGTGTGGCGCGGGGACCGATCCATACAATCTCTACCGGCGTCTCACCAGTGACCGGATTTCTCCACTGGGGGAGAGAGCAGTTAAAGGTAACTGGGTGCGCCTGAAGGATCCAACTTTCGATAAACTCGTGGAGAAGCTGGATGTTATGAGCCCAGATTCAGAAGAAGGCCGCAAAGTCTATTCTCAGACCTTGGAAGAATACATGAAAGTCTTGCCTGCGACACCGGTCATTCAGACTATATATGTGATGGCATGGAATCAGCATTACTGGAAAGGTTGGCCAACAGCAGACAACATGTATACAGTGCCTTTCACCTGGTGGGGACACTTCATGTTTGTGACATTTAAGCTCCAGCCTGCCAGATGATCGGCGGACGCGGCGTGGCCGGGGCATGGATACTCCTCTCGGCGGACGCAGCATGGCCGGTGATGGTGATACCGTCCCGTCGGACGCGACCTTGCTGCAGGTCGCTCTGTGATCCGAGGCCCTCGGGCAGCAGGGCCTCGGATCAAAGCCGCTAGGCTGATACTATTCGGACTCAGGCAGTGGCTTCTCGGGCAGGTGTCGCAGATCGAAATATCCTATACCGGGCCGGAGAGATAATGCCGCCAACTATTTGATTCCGAAAGTACGGCTGATCTCCATATTTTTACTTAGGCATCCCGAGGGATAGCTTCCCGAACTCTCAGGATGCCTGTGCAGGAGGGAGAGACTTTGCATAAGCTATTCAGATTGTATCTAGCACGGCGTCTTCTCTTTTACTTTCTCACCATCTTTGGAGCCTTCACAGTCATGTTCTTCTTTTTCAGGATGGTTCCAGGCAACCCGATCGGGGCATTTATTGTAAGCATGCAGCAAAGATACTCAACCTCTGTGCTCCAAAGCAGCGAGGAGGACGTCATCAAGAAGTATAAAGAGATGTTCGGCCTGGAGGGGAGTCTATTCACGCAATATATACGGTATATCAAGAATGTAGCTCGCGGAGATCTGGGTCCTTCACTGCTGGCTTTCCCGACGCCGGCCCAGAAATTGATCATTGAATCTCTCCCATGGACCATAGGACTTCTTGGGGTTTCTGTTTTGATTTCCTGGGTCATAGGCCTTGCAATTGGCACCCTCATAGGATGGAAGCGAGATCTCCTTGCCTCAAATGTTGTGACTTCGCTTGCCATATTCTTTTCACAGGTGCCACAATACTTCTTTGCTCTCCTTCTTGCCTTTATATTTGCCTACACTTTCTTTGTATTGCCCAGTTCGGGGGCTTATGACGCCTTCCTCAAACCAGGGATCAATCCAAGGTTTATAGCAAGCGTGATCCAGCATGCTATTCTCCCGTCCCTTTCCATTGTCCTGACTACAGCTATGGGGTGGATCATTTCAACAAGAGCCCTTGTTATATCCATCCTAAATGAGGATTATCTGATCTTCGCTGAAGCTAAAGGCCTGAAACCATCCACCATTCTAAAACGTTATGTTCTACGAAATGCACTGCTGCCGCAGGTGACAGGGCTGGCCATATCACTCGGATTCATCATGAACGGGGCCTACATAGTAGAATGGATCTTCAACTATCCGGGGATAGGCAGGTTGATCACAAATGCCATAGGAGTGCTTGATTACAACGTTATTCAGGGTGTGATGCTCTTATCTATAGTCACTGTCTTGACAGCCAACTTAGTTATAGACCTAATATTGCCACTTATAGATCCTCGCATCAGAATCACATAACGGGAGGGGATTAAGATGAGGACAAGGCTGAAGCATCTCGACCGCAAGCTCCTGGGAGGCTTGATCCTTGTTGCAATTCTGCTGGCAGTCTCCCTATTCCAGCCAGCTCTGAATACCCTCATACTTGGTGATCAGAATCCATTGACCGTGGGGGCGTTTCCCGTATATGAGGAGCCATCAGCAAGGCATCTCCTCGGGACTGACCGCCAGGGCAGGGATATTTTGGCCATAACGATTCTCAGCCTGAAGTATTCCCTTGCAATAGGGGCGCTGGCCGGGATGATCTCGACGATCATAGGAATTATCGTAGGCTTTATGGCTGGCTATAAGGGAGGGAGAATGGATACTGTTTTGCGCAGCATGACTGATATGATTCTTGTGATCCCCTCCTTGCCCATCCTGATGACATTATCCGCATATGTCAAAACCCTCAACATTGTCACTATGGCTCTTATCCTTGCTGTATTCAGCTGGCCGTTTTCTGCCCGGGTAATAAGGTCACAGGTGATGAGTCTAAGGGAGGCCCCCTATATCGACCTTGCTAAATTGACCAATATGCGGGATGCCGAGGTGATCTTTTTCGAAATCCTCCCTAACCTCCTGCCATTTCTCGGCGTCAGCTTCGCGGGGAGCGTCGTTGGCGCCATGCTGGCCGCTACTGGACTGGAAGTCCTGGGATTGGGGCCTTCAAATATAACCACCCTGGGGATGATGATCAATCTCGCCATAGGACAAGGCGCTTTGAGTCTGGGGAAATGGAACATGATATTCCCCCCGATTTTTGTCTTGATCCTGGTGTTTCTTGGAGTCCAGTTGATAAACATGGGCCTTGAGGTCACATATAATCCCAGGCTACGCAGATGAACCAATATCAGGGGGGAATGGCCATGGATGAGGTCCTGAACATCGAAGGATTGAGTGTCTATTATAAGACACAGAATGGCGAAAGTAAGGCTGTGGATAGGGTTTCCCTGACGGTATATCCAAATGAGATGCTCGGTATCGCTGGAGAATCAGGGTCCGGGAAGTCCACTCTGGTCGGGGGTATCATGAGGCTTATAAAACCCCCGGGATATGTTCCGGCCGGTCGAGTCCTCTTCACTTACCGTGAAAATGGGAGAGAGGTAAAAGTGGACCTTTTACAGGTCCCTGAAAATGACCTGCGAAAGATCCGCTGGCGTCATATAAGCTATATACCCCAGGGCTCAATGAACTCTCTAAACCCCGTGACGAAGATAAAAGAGCAAATGACTGATGTTATAATGGAGCATTCTGGCAAATCTCGCGCTGAGGCTAACGCTCTGGTTCCAGAGCTCTTACGGGGGGTGGACCTTCGTCCTGATGTAGCCGAAATGTACCCACATGAGCTGAGTGGAGGCATGAAACAGCGCGTGATAATAGCCATGGCTCTTGCTCTTGAACCAGAACTTGTAATAGCCGACGAACCCACGACCGCGCTAGATGTCGTAAACCAACTCTCGGTCCTCAGCATGCTTTTCAAAGTCTGCCGCAAGATAAACGCTTCCCTGATACTGATCACCCACGATATGGCTGTCCATGCCCAGCTCGTCGACAGGGTGGCCATTATGTATGCAGGAAGAATGATGGAGGTTGGTTATACTCCCGAGATATTCAGACATCCGCTTCATCCTTATACAGAAGGGCTTCTAACATCTATCCCTTCGATCGACATTGACGGTGAAAGAAAAAGGCTCGAAGGGATCTCAGGTCTCGCGCCCAGCCCCATTAGCTGGCCTCCAGGTTGCAGGTTTCACCCCCGATGTCCTCGCGCCAGCACTGAGTGCAGCATGAATGAACCCGCCATGATAGAGCATGAGAGACAGCATTATGTGGCCTGTTTTCTTTACGGAGGTGTTACAGGTGACGCAGCTACTCGAAGTTAAAGGGGTGTCAAAGACCTTCGGCGCCGGCGGAAAGAAATTAGTCAAAGCAGTGGATAGCGTAAACCTCTCTATATCTCAGGATAGGCCTTCTATTGTATCATTGGTGGGCGAAAGCGGAAGCGGTAAGACAACTCTCGCGAGAATGATCCTTGGCCTGGTCCCGCCCACCAGTGGCGAAATCCTCTTTCAAGGCAAGAATATCCATTCCATGTCTCCCAGAGAATGGGCAGAGTATAGACATAACATTCAGGCAGTTTTCCAGGATCCATATGGGATATATAACCCGTTTTATAAGGTTGATAGAGTATTGAAACTAGCAGTTACCAAATTCGGCCTGGCATCGTCCAAAGCGGGATCAGTGGAACTCGTGTCTGAGGCCCTTGAGGCTGTAGGTCTAAGGCCCAGGGATGTGCTGGGCCGTTACCCGCATCAGTTGAGCGGCGGCGAACGACAGCGTGTAATGCTTGCTCGGTTATACCTCCTGAAGCCGAAGGTCATAATAGCTGATGAACCAATTTCAATGATAGATGTAGCTCTCAGAGCCCTTTTCCTCAATATTCTACTGGATTTCAAACAGAACTATGGCATCTCCTGCCTGTTCATTACCCATGATCTTTCATCTGCACATTATCTGGGCGAAAACCTGCTCATTCTTTATCGCGGGAGAGTCGTAGAACGAGGCAAGACAGCCGATATTTTGAAGTCCCCTGCTCATCCTTACACGAAATTGCTCATAAAAGCGCTTTTGCCCCCTGACCCAGACAGGAAAGTCCTGATTTCAGGAGAATTAGATTTTCGCGTATCAAATGAGGCCCCGGATGGCGCAGACCATTCCTGTCCCTTTGCGGCTAGATGCCCGGAGGCCATGGATATGTGCAAAACCAGGGCGCCGGGCACGATTACATTGCAGGGCGAGCATGAGGTAAGCTGTTTCTTGTATGAACAAGCCAGCGGTAAGCATGGCATGGGACACCCTGGGCATTGAGTGGATTCCGGACCGCAAGAGATTCATCAGGGATGCATGTCCGAAAGCTCTCTTCTCTCAGGCGGGCGGCACGATGATAAACTCTGGAGAGTGAGCAACATGAAATGGGCATTCAAGGTCCTCATAATCTCTATCCTGGCCAGCGGATTAGTCCTTGGCTCAACTGAGATGGCCACTTGCAAATGCCCGGCATGCCCGCCTGACGATCCAAATAGAGGGAAGGTAGTTCTGACATGTTTCTACCTAGAAAATAATCCTGAGTGCGCTAGAACCATATCTCTTCTGAAGGCTGTTGTTGCCAATGCCGAGTATCTCGAGCTTGTGACAAGGGATATGGCTCTACCAGAAGTAAAGGAGATCCGTGAGACCCTGGACATACTCTATGAAGTTGGAAAGGACGACGAGATGCGCGTGCCCGCGGTTTTCGTGGGGAAGGACGTTTTCGTCGGATATGAGGCAATAAGGGAAGGGATACGTTCCCTGATCGCACTACCGCAAGGCGGAGTTCAAGGGATATCTGCAGGGATTTCCGGGTGGCTGAGATCATTCGCAAACTCCCTAAGACTATCAAGCATCCTGGCATCAAAGAAGGTGATAGCCCCGCTCATCGTCGCAGCGGGGCTCGTGGACGGCATAAACCCTTGTGCCCTATCGTTTTTACTCTTCCTGGTGGCCTGCCTGTCGCTGGCTATGAGCGACAGAAGGCCTATTGTCATCACCGGCATCAGTTTTGTCGGCGGTGCCTTCGTAACCTATTTTACCATCGGTCTCGGCATCTTGCGCATCGTCCAGAGTCGCTACTTTGACGCGCTCTCAGACTGGCTGTATCCTCTACTGGGAACTACAACGCTCCTGCTCGGTTGCCTGAGCCTTTTTGATTTCTATGAAGCCTGGAGCGGCCGGGCCAAGGCTATGAAGCTGCAGTTACCTCCAAGGTTGAAGAACCTCTCCCATAGGCTTATCCGTAGGTACGCTACTTCGGGAAAGGCAAATGTCATCGCCGGATTCTCATTGGGGCTCCTGGCCTCATTGATTGAATTTCCATGCACAGGGCAAGTTTATCTCCCCACTCTGGCGCTAATAGGAAGCCCCCTTGGCGACTCGGGCACATTCATCTACCTCGTTCTATATAATGTAATGTTTGTCTTACCGCTGGCGCTTGTGGTGATAGTATCCACCCTCTTGCTCTCGGCAAAGAAAGCTACAGGCCTGTTTTCAAGACGCCTTGCCGCGATCAAGCTCCTGACGGCATTTATGTTTTTTGCCCTATCGGCCTATATGTTTCGGTGATCGCAAAAGAGCACGTCCAGCCGACGTCCTGAGTTCCACCCAATCGATGTGACTATTGCCAATCGAGGTGTAGGAAGACTGCTCATTAAAGAGCAGGCAATATGGGTTGGCCATGGAACCTGATTATATAGACCCTAATTCGACGCCTGGCTCAGTAGGGGAGGAAGTTCGGTGAACGAGAATGGTGGGGATCTCCAACATAAGGTAAAGGTGTCCGGCGAGGAAAGCTCTATAGTTATTGAGGTTCTTCTCTGCCATCGATTCGCCGCCGGGATGCCGGCGGCGATCTTTTTCGTCTCTATTGAGCAGATACTTGGCCTTGATCCTACCGCAGACTTACTGCAGACGTTGAACATCTTCCTGGGAGAATGATCATCGTAGAACCCATGGATCCTTTGAAAAACTTGGTGCGCCCAGAGGGACTCGAACCCCCGACAACCAGATCCGTAGTCTGGTGCTCTAATCCAACTGAGCTATGGGCGCGCTCACACATGTATAATACTCGATCTGCTCTGGTGTGTCAAGACGCAGCGGAGCCGGCCCGCGGAGTCTCCCTCAACTCTTCGACTTGCCAGCACGCCGCGCAATATAGTAATATGCATTTGGTAACAAGTTACTGAAACCAGGCGACCCAGATTTCAAATCTCTTGGGCCAGCCACCCCTGCCCGGCGGCGGGGCTTTTGCAGAGGGAAAACGCGGAGGGAAAGCAGGTGAAATAGGTTGGGAAACATGGAATGTATCCGAAAACTAAGTCTTTTTAGGGGATTTGATGACGGACAATTTGAGGAGATGCTGCAGTGTGCGGAGAAAAGGGTATACACAAAAAACCAGGTACTATTTCTTGAAGGAGACCCTGCAGACAAGATCTTTATTCTGAAGATGGGAGCCGTCAAGCTATCAAAGCTGTCGTCAGACGGTAAGGAGCTCATTCTTGGATTCCTTGGGCCAGATGATATCTTTGGGGAAGATTCGGCCTTTAGTGGGGAGGACTATTCGGTCACCGCGACTGCCCTCGAAGAGACCTGCACCCTTGTGTTTACGAAGGCTAACATGGAGCGGATCTTCCTTCGCAACCCGGCCATGGCGCTCAAGGTTATAGAGAGCCTCAGCAAGAAGCTGACCCAATCCACGAATCAGGTTACAGATATGGCCTTTAGGGACGCAAAAGGTCGGCTGGCAAATATTCTTCTCAGGTTATCCTCGGAATATGGAAAGGATACAATAGACGGTGTATGCATAGACCTCTCACTTACTCATCAGGATCTGGCGAGCATCGCGAGCCTTTCGCGACCCACCGTGACCAATCTCCTGCTTGACCTGAAGGGAAAAGGCCTTATCAAGACCTGCAGGCGTCGCATCGTGCTCAAGGATGCAACAGGCCTTGAGGCCTGGGCGGGCTAGACGAAGATATAACCGCCCGCCCCAGGGTTCCTGACCGAGCCGGGCATCAATCCACCTCCACCAACTTGTAATCCCTGCTTCCCAGCCCCTTGGCCTCTAGTGCCGCCACCTGTACAAAGGGGTCCTTGCCGTGAATCTTCTCAAAGAGGTGTTTCCCTTCACCGAGGCTTCTCCCCTCAGGGAGACTGCCCGGAAGAAAGTCCTCGCTCTTTATCAGGTCAAGACTTGCCTGTTCAATTGCTACAATATCCCGTGATGCAAGTATCCCTATATCCGGCACGAGTGGCCGCATAGAGAATCCCCAGCAGTCACAAAGGAGGGTTATATTTGTAAGAACATTTATAAAAAGTAGCCTCTCCCGGTCAAAAGTGTTAAGCACCACATCTGTGCATATAGCCATTCCTTCCTGGAAGTCCTTGAATTTTGATCTATTTATCGTGATGGCGCCCTCCGGGCAGGCATTGGCACAGTGCTGACAATAGGTGCAGTTATGGAAGAATATCTTGTACTCGCCTTTCTCGTTAAACGTATTGGCCCCATACCGGCAGGACTTAATACATATCTCGCAGTGTACACACTTATCGGGATTCCAGGTAAGGCCCCCTTCGAGACTATGAATTTGAGCCCTTGTCGCGGCCGTAACGCATCCCATGGCTATGTTCTTGCAGGCCCCTCCGTAGCCACAGGCTCCATGACCTTTTACATGGGAGAAATCGATGAGCACGTCGGCATCATGGATATGCCCTGCGACCTGGATCTCCTTTAGGGTCTCAAAGTCTACAGGCTTGCTATAATAATACTTATCAAAGAGCCCTGAGGTGGCAACCAGAGGAGCTCCCAAGACCTCCTCGGTATACCCCCTGGCCTTGGCGGTCTGGACAGCCCATGCGCTATCTGTCACAAAGACCTTCCCGCCGGCGTCTTTTAATGCCTGTACGAGAATCCGGGTAAAAAGCGGGTGTATTGTGGTATAGCCAAGATTGCCTCCGAGATGCATCTTGAGGGCCACACTCTTATCCTTTACAATCTCCGAAAGAGGAAGCCTCTCAAGCATGCGCCCAAACTTGGCGGGCAGGGAAGACTGGGCATCGATCTTTGGCACATAAGCGGATGCAAAAAGGACATCTTCAGGCATAAGTTCCATTTACCCTCCTATCAGTCAGGAAGAATAGGACTCTGGTTTTGATTGAAATCATTGTCGGCTTTTTGTATCTGGACATAAGGTTAGCATAAGAATCCCGGAAGAAATGTCAAATAGATTACAAATGGCGCAAGGATTAGGAGGCAACCTTTAGCAGGGGGAATGGATCAATAGGCTGCAAACTCGGGTAATTAGCAGGCAGGTGGCTGGCGCATATAACCCGGCTTATCTTTTATTGAGGCGCGGGTAGGAGGATTTCCAGATACATGTGCGAAGATTAGGATAGGAATGTGCATAAATCATGGAAAGGGGTGCCGTCATGGCAGATCTTTACGGACGTAGTTATTCAAAAGTGGAATTACTGGAGCGTGTTGGCGATATTGCCCAGGTGGGTGGGGCAAGGCGTTATACACTTTTGGATGGCAGCGAAAAAGAGGTTGAGGTGGCGGAATTCAGGACCGGGGCGGGACTCAGGTTCAATGTATTGCTCAGCCGGGGAATGGATATATCCTTGTGTGAGTATAAGGGCATGCCGCTTTCCTGGTGTTCCCCGACCGGGGACGTGGCGCCTGGTTATTTCGAGCCTGAGGGATTTGGCTGGCTCAGGAGTTTTCACGGCGGGCTGGTAGTGACTTGTGGAATGACTTATGCTGGCGCGCCATGTGTGGATAACGGCAAAGAGCTCGGCCTTCACGGGCGGATCTCCAATACCCCGGCGAAAAATACATGGGTAGATGGGGAATGGCAAGGAGACGACTATATCATGTGGGCGCAGGGAAGAGTCAAGGAGGCCACCGTGTTTGGGGAGAATATTCGCCTGACGCGTCGGGTATGGGCCAAGCTTGGCGAGAAACGATTCTTCATCCATGATGTTGTGGAAAATATGGGCTTCGATCCAATTGAACATATGTACCTGTATCACATTAACATGGGGTTCCCAGTAGTGGATGATGGCACTGAATTGCTGGGCCCTTCACGAAATGTCCGGCCCCGGGATGCAGAAGTGGAGAAGGGTAAGGAGCAGTACGCGCGGTTTTCAAATCCCGTGCCAGGATATAAAGAGAAAGTCTATTATCATGATATGGGCAGCGATGCAGAAGGAAATGTATATGTTGGCCTGGTGAACAGGGGACTTGGAGATGGTTTCGGCATATACGTGAAATATTCGAAAATGGAGCTGCCGAGATTCACTGAGTGGAAGATGATGGGGCAGGGAACATATGTAGTAGGGCTTGAACCAGCCAACTGCCTGGTTGAAGGCAGAGTGAAGGAAAGAGAGCGCGGAACGCTGGTATTCCTTGCTCCGGGGGAGAAAAGGGAATACAATCTTGAAATCGGGGTTCTCTCATCTCGTCAGGATATCCTTGATCTCGAATCTCGCATCAGGAGTTGCAAGGCTTGAAGATATGGCAGTCTCGGTAATAATTTATTCCGTAATCAGGCATCCGCTGGCTGCTGCTGATCTATAAGACTCCTGTCGAGCCTTCTACTGCTAGAGTTAGGGTTTGGAGGAGGGTGCGTGAACTAGGAGGGCTATATATTCAGCAGGCGGTCTGTATCTTTCCAGATACACCCGGTCTTGTTCCCTCCATATCTGGTCTGGTAGATGAGATCCGAGACCTTGGCGGAGAATCGTTTCTTTTCTCTGCATTGACTGAATCCGATGGAGAACTGGTCGATAGATTTAAGGCGCAGAGTGACCAGGAATATCACGAGATCCTGGAAAGGTGCAAAGGATTGCTCGATGAACTCGAACAAGAAACAGCAAAGGGGAAGTTCACCTTTGCTGAGATAGAGGAAAATGAAGGTGACTTGGGATACATAGAAAAATGGGTTGAGAAGGCCAGGGGGCGGGATTTTTTTGGGGCGGCACTCAGGGAGAGAGTTGAACAAAGCCTTGAAGAATGCAGGACAAAGATGCATCAGTTTGAGGCCGAGGTGTTCAGGCGGGCTGATTGAGTCGCGGATTATGGCGTGACCGCCCAGATCGGAGGGATATTCTATGTTCAATATCATCATCCTTGGTATTGTAAGTCTCCTCACAGATGTAAGCACGGAAATGGTTTACCCGCTTCTCCCGCTCTTCCTGACAACCCGCCTGGGAGCCAGCCCGGCGATTGTAGGACTGATCGAGGGAATTGCAGAGAGTCTCGCGAGCCTCCTCAAGGTTTTCTCTGGCTATATATCTGACAGATTCGGCAGGAGAAAGCCTCTTGCCATCCTAGGCTACGGATCTTCTACTGCGGGGAAGATCATCCTATATCTAGCTGGCTCATGGCCCATGGTCTTGCTGGCAAGGGTCGTTGACCGGTTCGGCAAGGGTATCAGGACTGCGCCGCGTGACGCCCTTATCGCGGATTCGGCAAATAAGGAGATGAGGGGGCGAGCTTATGGTTTGCACCGGACACTTGACACCCTCGGCGCGTCCCTTGGCGTATTCCTTGCCTATTACTTCATGACAACTTACAAAGGAGAATTCTCCAGGGTATTCCTTTGGGCGATGGTGCCGGCGATTCTCGGGGTTGCCGTACTGTTTTTCGCCCGGGAAACCGCGGGTCGTCAGGAGAAGGCAGGTGAAGTCGCGGCATCATCAGAGGCGGCATCAGGAATGGCATCCAGGATGAATGCCCCGGAGGCGGATGCTTCACGTACCGAAGTTTCAGGGCAGCGCAAAACAGGATTCTCCGGCAAGGCCAAACTGCCTTCCCTGAGTTGGTCGAGATTAGATAGACGCCTCAGAGGATTTCTGATTGTTGTCTTCATCTTCGCCCTTGGCAATTCTTCAAATCAATTCTTATTGCTTCGAGCCAGGAATTTACATTTCAGCGCGTCAGATGTCCTTTTGACATATTTAGTATATAATCTTGTTTACTCTCTGCTATCCTATCCGGCCGGTCGCCTTTCTGACCAGATCGGGCGAAAGACCCTTCTTGTGGCCGGCTATGCCATGTATGGCCTGGTATACATAGGGTTTGCATTTGCAAATGCCAGCTGGCAGATCTGGCTCCTGTTCGCGGCCTATGGGTCTTACATAGCGCTCACCGAAGGGGTAGAGAAAGCTCTGGTCGCCGATATCGCGCCTGTTGAATTAAGGGCTACAACTATTGGTTTGCATGCTACCCTGGTTGGCATAGGGCTTTTCCCTGCCTCGCTTCTAGCCGGGCTTCTCTGGAATGCCTTTGGGCCACAGGCGACATTTTATTTTGGAGGCATCATGGGACTGCTTGCCGCCATTGGGATCTGGGTGGTTGTATAGCTTCATGCCGTTGCAGCGGTCCTACATGGCGCCGCCCTAGCGGCATGGGGGACTGCTGAGAAGTAATGGAGGAGAAGTCGAGAAATAGGCGAAATCCTATTTGGCTTCATCTCTGTCCTTCCGGATTACAAGATGGAAATACCGACAAGGGCAGCGGAGCGCGCTGAGAGATTCTACGAGACAACTCCTATGAAACCGGCGGATATCCCTTCGATTCTCGACCTATATCATCGCTATACCGGTAACCGTACTGGCAGTATTGTGCGAGACTCTTCTACATCGAAGGGTTTCAGATTGGGAAGCGCGTGGACCCTGGCGAGTTTGGCCGTTGTCATAAGGTCAGGGGACAGGATCTTGGGCTATGCCGCCTATGATAATACGCCTGAGGATATAAATGTGACGGAAATAACAGCGATGGATGGCGATGGCTATTCCGCTTTGCTCAAATTCTTCGCCGATCTGGCGGTAGAGCGAAGGACCGCCACGGTGAATGTCTTCGCGCCTCCAGATCATCCGTTTGCATACTTTTGCAGGAGATTCGGTTATACCATCCACGCGACATTTCATAATTGCCGCGCCGGGATGGGAAGGGTAATAAATCTCATGACGACCTCTGAGATCATGACGACCTTTGAGAAATTGCAGCCGGAACTGGAGGAGCGGCTCATGGGAAGCGGGGTGAACGAGTCGGGATCTCTTGGGATTTCCACCGATATCGGGGACATTCTCCTTCTAATTGATAATGGCCGTCTGAGGGTCGAATCCGGTTGTTCGCAGGCCGATTATGTGCTCAAAATCGACCAATCCCAGCTTACTACATTGATCATGGGTTACAAGCGGGTTGGAAACCTAGCTCACGAGCTCAAGCTTAGTTTGCCCCACCGCTATGAGGTCATGTTAGAGGCCATGTTTCCGGCCGGCTACCCTTATCTTGGATTGTCAGATCGTTTCTAGAGGATTCTACATACACCCCTTGTCTCTCACATATTGATCCCCCCTGGCATATTGTATATTCCAGCAGGACGATTCATGTAACGCTGTCCTGCCAGCTAGGGGGGATACAATGCCTTCATTTACCTTTACCAATGATGCAGCCAACACAGGCAACCAGGTGCTTACTGCTACCGTAAGTGTAGCCATATCACCAGAAAGTGCGGTACTGGCTTCACCTGCGCTGCTTCCGGGCGCTTCAGTGGTAGGCACTGTCGCAGTATCAAATGCCGGCGATGTGAATTGCCTGTATTTCATATCAGCAAACTGGGCGGCAGCTGGAACGACCACGGCGAGCATGGCCCAGATCCTGGCGGGTTCATTGAATGTAAGCGTTGTAGCGAGCCCGCCGACCACGACAATATATACAGGAGCCTTGACCGGCCTCGTTGACCAGCCGTCGGGCGGGCAATCGTTGCCGCTCGGCTCGGTGCAGGAGGCAACCTTTACTTTGGCCCTATCACCTGATGCAGGAAACCTTGTTCAGAACCAGGATCTCTCGATAGACTTCATCTTCGTTGCGACCCAGGCATAATCTGGCACTACTTCCCGTAAAGCGAATGTCGCCCTCCGAGAATATTCCGAGAATATCATATAGTTGCCGCAAGAAATCATGGGGGCGGGGCAGATCTTTGGATCCCTCGCCCCTTGTTTCGGAAAGGGGAAATCGTCGTGAAAGAAAGGGTTACGGCCATGATGGTGGTGAGGAATGAAGCCAGTAGATACCTGCGCCAGGTGCTTGACGATTTAACTGCATGGGTTGATGACATCGTCATCCTGGATGACGCATCAGATGATTCTACCGCCGATCTATGCAGGAGCTATGATAAAATCATAAAATATGAGCGAAATCCTTCGCCTCTTTTCATAGAGCATGAGGGGAGATTGAGGGCCAAATTGTGGAGTATGGTGGAAAGCGTCAGCCCTCAGTGGATCCTGGCAATAGATGCGGACGAGATCTTCGAGAACCGAATCAGAAACGAAATTCGCCCTCTTATTGATCAATCATCATATGATGCCGTTGAATTCAGACTTTTCGATTTCTGGGGCTCATTTGAATATTACCGTATAGATGGTGAATGGAATCCGTGGTCGCGTTTCGTGCGACTCCTGGTAAGATATATGCCGGGCAAGCCATGCACATGGCCTGATCTTCCGATTCATTGTGGGCGATGGCCCCTTGAGTATAGAGGACCTCTCTTGACGTTCCATTCTGATATCAGGGTCAAGCATCTGGGATGGGTGAGGGCCGAGGATCACCGGGCCAAGTATGAACTCTACCGTGCCAAAGAGATCGCGCTACGTGGGTCGCCTTCAAAACATACTGAAAGCATATTGGCGCCGCCTGAGGAAATAAAGCTGGAGAAATGGGTTGATTCAAAGCCCTTGACTTATTCGTTATCATGGCATCCGGACACTTCAGGATGTCCAGCAGTCGAAAAAGGCGAAAATGGGGTATTGCATGAAGTCTTGGGCACGTCCGGAGATAGCGTCCTTACCACCCACGCAACGAAATCCCGCCTCAGAAGACGGGTAGGCATTCTGACGACAAATCACTTCAGCCCGGATGGCAGTCGTGTTGTGTATGGTGGGGCGGAACGTTATGGTATTGAGCTCACTAGGCTTCTACTCGATATGGGTTTCAGTGTTGAATGGTGGCAGGCTGGGTCGGGATGGCAACGCGAACTCCTGCCGGGGGTGTTTGTTCATTCCATCTCCGAAGGGGACGTCCAGTTTCAAACAGCGCCTCGTCTAAATCATACATTCCATGAACGGGCTACAGGAATTGACTACGCTATATACTTCGTAACTTTCCTCGCCTATCCATACGCGCTGGAGAAGAGCATAAGCATATCTCATGGCATCTACTGGGATTATCCCACCTTTGAATCCCTTCTGGGGTCGCGGGAAGGGCGTCATGAATGGAAGAGGCGGCTATTTCTGGCGTTATCAGCTGTCAGGAAGGTGGTCTCTGTGGACACAGCCACCATCCACTGGATAAATGCCACATGGCCAGGTTTATATGAGAAGCTAACTTACATCCCAAACTTCGTAGACCTGCCAGCCTATGACATGCTCCCTGACCCGGAGCCCCGGGACCAGGTCCGCGTGATCTTTCCGCGCCGGCTTACCTCGGTGCGTGGCGTGAATGAAGCAGCTAAGGCAGCCGAGATCCTCAGCGCTGAATATGATAATGTGGAGTTTCATTTCGTCGGCCGGGCGCATGATGATATATTAGAGAACCACATGATCAGGTGGGCAAGCAATAATCCAAAGATATATTACTATTGGCGACCGCCTCATCTCATGCCCTGGACTTACAAAAACATGGATATCGCCTTGATTCCGTCCAAATCTACAGAGGGGACGTCTCTATCCTGTCTTGAGGCCATGGGGGCCGGGTGTGCCATCATCGCCGGCTATACAGGGGGCCTATCCGACCTCATCATAGATGGATATAATGGGCGGCTTATAAAGCCGACCTTTTCTAAACTTGTAGAAACACTTGCCGAATTGATCGAAAACCGGGAAGAACGTATCAGTCTTGGGAAGGCGGCGCATGATGTAGCCTTTGCCTTTACCCTTGATATCTGGCGAAGGCGGTGGATAAGGGAGATAAGAGAGGTATTCAATTGATTTGGGAAGATGTTCACATACATTGCCAGGAATGTGGGAAATCTCATAAGGCCCAGGATCAAACCCCCGGAAATGATGAAAGTCCTGGTGGAGACAGATGTGATAATCGGGCGGGGAAAGGGCACAACATGGTTCTCATCTTTACTGGATGCCATTCCTTATAGATCGCCCGTCAAGGAGATAGGGGCTTCATTTGCGGTTTGTTCCCGCAGTTTGGTGCCTCTGAAAACTTCCGGAGGCACCGGGATCGTAATCTCCGGGGAATTGGCCATTGAGATCTTCTGGGTACGCCCTGATGGAATCCTGGCCTTCACCCGTTCATTGATACCCCTTTCCTTTATGATGGAATTACCAGATGTGGTTTTTCATAGGCGTGCCGACGCCTCGGTGGATGCCTTCGTTGTGCCGGTATGGTGGTATAGTGATCGAGGCTTTGTTTTTGGAGTTCAGATTGATCTGGATGCCATTGTGACAATACATAAGGAGATAGTGGTTTTGGTGCCATATGGGGCGTGCGCCCCATTATGAGGAGGTATTGCTGGTGCCCGCCATTCTATATTTGCCATGTTTTGACTATTTCCATCACAGGCAAAGGCCACAATCCCTGCTCTGGGAGCTTTCAAAACAGGGATTTCAGGTAATCTATTGCCAGCCTACTTCATATGCGACTCGTGCTGCTGAATGGGCCGGCAGGCATATATGGCCTGCGGGCGAGAAGTATCAACCTCCCGGGCCTCTGATTCCCCTAACAGACAATTTCATTATTTGTACCGATGTCGCGGCAGTCAAGGACCTCAGGCCTGACGTAATGTGGCTTACGCATGGGCCATATGCTGAATCTGTGGTCGACTTCAATCCAAAGGTGGTAGTGAGCGACTTTGCTGACGTATGTAAAGAAGAATTTGAAGAATTCGCGCCCTTTGAGACTGCTAAACTCTCATGCGCAGATGTGGCCATAGCTGCTTCAAAGGCCATCTATGATGATATAAGCCAGAGGCATCCAAATGCTCACTTGGTTCCTAATGCGGCGGACTACAGGCTCTTTCGCATGGCATGGGATCCATCGTATAACCTCCCGGTTCCTTTTGAGATCTCAACAATCCTCGGCATTCAGAATCCTGTTCCCGGCAGCGCCAGGGTTACCTCGAAGAAGCTCATCGCCTTCTGGGGGGCCATCACAACCTGGGTTGACCTGGACCTGGTGATCAGGATAGCCGCAAGGAAACCTGCATGGCACTTCGTGTTTATAGGCTCTATAGGTCTCCCGATGAGCATTCTTCCCCGCCTATCTAATATTACATTCCTGGGGGATCGCGATCACTTGAGCCTGCCTTTCTACGCCAGATGGTTTGATGCCGCCATTATTCCTTTTGAGGTCCGTGAAGTTACCCGCAGTGCCTGTCCGATAAAGGCGTATGAATACCTTGCCTGCGGCCTGCCGGTTGTATCAACTGACTTGCCTGAAATTCGCGGTTTGGGCGATATAAAGATCATAGATTCTAGCAGTGGTCAGGTTGAAGGATTTATTGATGCATTGGAATGGGCCCTCTCTCAAAGCCGGGACCCTGACGCGAAACGGCTGAGGGCAGAGGCGGTAAAAGATGAGACGTGGGAAAACCGAGCGAAGATGGTAAAGGACCTGATCAGTGAATATATCGAAATGTAGATCTCTCATGAGCAAAAGGGGGGTATCTTATGCCTTTACTTCAACAAGATTCCATGTGTATCGGCAAGGTGAGGGGAGACCTCCCGCAAGAAGGCATGACCAGGATCATCATCGGGAGGCTTCTGTGCATCCCGGGTATTGAGAGGATACTGGATGTTGGCTGTGGGGATGGCTATGCGCTTGAACTATTTCGATCTGCAGGCAAGGATGCCATGGGTATCACATTGAATCAAGCCGGGGTGGATGCCTGCGTAGAGCGTGGCCTGCTCGCCATAAGGGGCGATGCCCACGATCTTGATTCAATATTCTGCCGCGAATTTGATCTCATCTATTGCCGGCAATCGCTAGAACACTTTTACAGCCCTTTCATCGCGCTTATCTCTATGAATCGGGCCATCAGGTTTGACAAGTTCCTTTTTGTAAGCCTGCCAGATGAATCATGGATCGAAGCCGATGATCACCTATATGTACTGAACTTCAGACAAATGACGAGTCTTCTTCACAAGAGCGGGTTTAAACCTGTACTGCTATGGGAAGAGAGATTTGGGGGCCTCGTGGACAGGTGTTTCCTGGCACGGAAAATCAATGAATTGTAAAGTGATTGGGGGCCCCCTTTCATCGATAGCGCTGATCGAATTGGCATGATTAGAAGAACATCCTCCTCTTGGCGAGGAACGCCACCGCCGCCCCTGATATTCCCAGGGAAATCCCTAGGATCATCAGGAACGCAAAGGGATAATTTGCTAGCGGGAGCTTCACATTCATGCCGTAAAAGCTCGCCACCATCGTTGGTAACGAAAGGACTATGGTAACCGAAGTCAGGAACTTCATCACGATATTGAGATTATTGGAAATCACAGACGCAAAGGCATCCATCGTGTTGCTGAGGATGCTGGTATATATATCAGCCATCTCTATAGCCTGCTTATTCTCGGTTATAACATCCTCAAGCAGATCCTCATCCTCAGCGTACATCTTCAGCACTCTTGGAGCTATTTCGGTGTCAGGCGGCACCTTGGCGAGCTGGGACCGGAGTAATTTCTCCATGACGATTTCATTGGCCCTCAAAGATGTGCTGAAGTACACAAGGCTCTTTTCCAGGTTCAGGAGTTGCACAAGTTCCTCGTTTCGCATAGACCTATGGAGGCGCTGTTCAAGACGATTGCTCTGACGGTCAATCTGCCTCAAATACTTGAGATAAAGGGTGGCGGTAGCAAACAGGATCTGCAGGAGAAATCTCGTCCTTTTGAAGGTAAAGAATGTCCTGGGTCCGCCCTTTATGAATTCATTGATCACCTCGTTTTCACGGAGGCACACGGTCGCGATAATATTCTCAGTTATGATGATCCCAAGCGGGACGGTATCGCAAAGGGAGCCAACGCCATTTTCGTTTTCAGTAATCACAGGGACATTTATTATTACCAGGATCTGTCCTTCCTCAACCTCAATTCTGGACCTTTCCTCTTCATCAAGGGGTGCTCGTAAGAAGTCCATATGCAGGTTGGCCTCCCGGTTCACCCGCAGGATCTCTTCTTCATTGGGGTGGACCATGTTGATCCAGATCCCTTTGTCAACTAGCGAAGCAGTCTCTTCCAGCTTACCTTCAATTGTCGTCTTATAGACCTTTATCATGGGAGACCCCCTTTGTATGGAAGATTGAGTGTAGGAGACGTATCCACTATATCCCTCAGATCAGCTCAAAGTCAATAGTATTCGCGCCTTGGCATGAGGTAACTGAATATATTTCCGCGCAGGATTTTCTTCATTGGTCCTGAATAATACTTTGAATATAGATCGCCGACATTCTGATGGTTCAATAGGCAGCCAGGGCGGCATGGAGGAGTGATTCGAGATGAGGGTATACATTTCTGCCGATATCGAAGGAGTATGTGGAGTAGTCCATAATGAACAGACTGGTGGCACGGGTCAGGCATATGAACGAGCGCGCAAGCTCATGGCCGGTGAGGTCAATGCCGCAATTGAGGGAGCTCTGGAAGCAGGGGCAGACTATATTGTGGTAAATGATTCCCATTGGCTGATGCGTAACCTGCTGCCCGAAGACTTGCGGACTGAAGCCCTGCTCATCACCGGCTCCCCGAAACCACTCAGCATGCTTGAAGGGCTGGATTCATCCTTTGACGCCGCTATCTTTACAGGGTATCACGCCGCCGCGGGCGAGGCCGGCGGGATCTTGAACCATACCTATTCTGGCGTGGTAAGGAAGGTGGTCATTAACGGGATGGTAATGGGTGAGACTGGCATCAATGCCGCGGTATGCGGATATTTTGGAGTTCCTGTGGTGATGGTCAGCGGTGACTCCACTGTTGCAGCAGAGGCTTCAAGGATCATTCCCTGGGCGAAGGGTGTTGCCGTAAAGAAAAGCATAGTCAGGACAGCGGCACTTGAGTCCCATCCTGCCAAAGTCCGGGAGATGATCAAGGCCGGGGCCAGGGAAGGGCTTCTCAAAAGGGCTGAATGCCGACCTCTGATCATACAGCAACCTGTGCGGCTCGAAATGGAATTCCAGACCGCCACCATGGCTGATATGGTGGAGCTGGTTCCTTCTGTCCAGAGAACTGGTGCCTTTAGGATCGCCTATGAGGGCAAGGATTTCCTCGAGATCTTCAAGCTGATGCGGGTTTTCCTCATGGTTGCTGGTACAGTAAGGGAATAGAAGTCGGGTTCGCGCCCGAGACCATATAACCTGCCGCTGTAACAATAGGCATGTTGTGGTAAAATAGCAATGATTCGCCTGCCCGCGTCTCGACCAGATTTCGACGGGTTTCGGGAAGCCAGGATCTTTGTAGATAGAAACGGAGGGAGAATGGCCGCCGTTTTTCTTTCTGCATCTGTATTAGAGATTTCGCGCTTTTACTGACTAAAATGCAGAAGGAACTCATGGTGGCAGTTGTTGATGAATTGGAAATTGGCTGCTATAACATTTGGGCTGTTGTTCCTCGCTGAAATTGGAGATAAGACGCAACTCGCGGTATTTACCATGGTGGCCCAATATAAATCCCCGTTTTCGGTATTTGTAGGGGCCTCAGCCGCGCTCATCGTGGTCACGCTAATCGGAGTCATCTTTGGGGAACTAGTTTCCCGGTATGTTCCTGTTGCATATGTGCAAATAGCCGCCGGGACTTTCTTCCTTGTAATGGGGGTCTTGATCTTGTGGCGGGCGGTACATACCATCATCTCGTGAGAGGGAGGGATCGTCTTGCTTCTGGTCATTGATATCGGAAATACCAATATCGTGGTCGGCATTTATGAGAACGATGAATTGCTCAGGGACTGGAGGATCTCCACCGATAGGGAAAAAACGGCAGATGAATACGGGATGCTGTTTCGGCAGTTGCTAGATACGGGAGGATTTACATTCTCCGATATCAAGGGCGTGGCAATATCCTGTGTGGTGCCTCCGGTCATTGGCGCATTCGAGAAGATGTGCAAGAGATATTTCGGTGTCGATCCGATGGTAGTGGGACCTGGTACCAAGACCGGCCTCGTGATCAAGTATGAAAATCCAAAAGAGGTCGGCGCTGACCGGGTTGTGAACGCTGTAGCGGCATATGAACGCTATGGAGGCCCCTTGATCATAGTGGATTTTGGGACGGCCATAACATTTTGCGCTATTTCTGACAGAGCTGAGTACCTGGGAGGGGTCATCGCGCCGGGTGCCGGCATTGCCACCGAGGCTCTCTTCCAGCGGGCAGCGAAGCTACCGCGAGTGGAGCTTGCAAAGCCTGAGACGGTCATCGGACGCAATACCATAACCAGCATGCAGTCAGGGATCGTATACGGTTTCGCCGGGCTGGTGGATGGCATCATTGGTCGCATAAAGCGGGAGATGGGCGGAAACCCTCTTGTGGTGGCAACTGGCGGTTATGCCGACCTGATAGGTAGCGAATGTAAAGGGATCGACCGGATCGATCCATATCTTACCCTTGAGGGATTGCGCATGCTATATCATAAAAACAGATCAACGCCCGTTGCTTCATAATAGAACAGGCCAGGGGCTTGTCATTGCCCTGTGTTGGGAGAACCATGGATTCATGAAAGGTAGGCTATATACAATAAACATAGGCGAGGTAAAGATCTACGGGCCCCTGATCCTTGCCCCCATGGCAGGGGTCACGGATGGGCCGTTTCGACGTATAGCCAGGTCTATGGGCGCGGATCTGGTATATACGGAAATGCTCAGTGATAAGGCATTGGTCTTTGGCAATGAAAAGACGCAGGGAATGATCCGATTGAACGATGGTGAGAGGCCAGTCGCCTGTCAGATTTTCGGTTCGGACCCCGAATTTATGGCCAGAGCTGCGGAGATTGTGAGCGCTGCCGGGGCTGATATCATTGACATCAACATGGGATGCCCGACTCCTAAGATCGTAAAGAATGGTGAAGGAGCGGCTTTGATGCGAAATCCAGACCTGGCAGCTCAGATTGTGAGAAGCGTGGTATCGGCGGTGGACAAGCCTGTGACGGTAAAGATTCGGAAGGGCTGGGATAGCGGGAGTGTAAATGCTGTCCAGATCGCCCAAATCGCCGAGGGGGAAGGGGCCAAGGCTATTGCGGTGCATGGCCGCACGCGGGACCAGTTTTACAGCGGACATGCTGATTGGGGGATCATCGCCGCTGTGAAAGAGTCAGTATCCATACCGGTGATCGGCAATGGCGACGTCAGATCACCAAGGGACGCGAAACGGATGCTAGATGAGACAGGGTGCGATGCGGTAATGATCGGGAGGGGGGCGTTAGGTTATCCGTGGATCTTCAAACAATCTCGGGAATTTCTCATGACCGGGAAGATCCCTCCCGGACCATCTTTGGAGGAGCGCCTGTCAGTGATGCTGCATCATTTCGATGAAATGATAAAGGCAAAAGGCGAAAAGACTGCAGTCCTCCAAATGAGGAAGCATTTCGCATGGTATCTCAAGGGGCTTCCAGGGGCGGCCCGTTTGCGAGACGCCATCAACGTGGAAAGAGATCCATCAGTAATACGCAAGACAATTGCCGGATATTTCGAGAGCCTCGAGGTAAGAGAAAATCGCGATTTATATCTAGGTGAGGATCCTGGATTGGCAGATGACCATGAACCATGTCTGGGTTCCTGAGTCTCCCCCATTTGGCCGCGTTTCATATTACAGGTTTGAGGCCACGATATGATAATGACCCCATACAATGATATCTCTATCTTGCCGTATCTCACGAGGTTTGGTATAATACATATGTGCACAGAAATGTGAACATTCATTGATGAAAAGTCAGGCGCACAGTCGCGGCTTCAGTCATGGAGGGTTTCAATCTATGGCAATGCATTTTGAAAGGAGTTGATTCCGTGGACCTTGTTCGAGTGGGAGAGAAACTCATCGACAAAGAAAGAATTTACCGGATCGTGGATAGGATCCTTGAGCTCCGGTGCGCCGGCGAGTCGCAGCAAGAGGTAGGGGACCATCTCGGAATAGATCGCACTTTTATCTCTCGTCTCGAGACCCTCGGCGAGGTCCGGAGGGGTAAGCGAATAGCCCTTGTGGCATTCCCCGTGGAGAACAAACAAGAACTCATGGAGGCCGCCAAAAGGGCTGGCATAGAGTATGTATTATTATTCACAGATGAGGAAAGATGGGCCTTTGTCAAGAATAGGAGCGGGATTGAGCTTTTCAATGAAGTCATGCAGATAATCATCAAGCTTGGGCAATTTGATGCGGTTATCTTCGCCGGATCAGATTTCCGGGTGAAATTGGCTGAGACTATCCTGGGAAATAAGGTCATCGGGATTACTCTAGGTCATAGCCCGATAAAGGGGGATCGTCGCATCGATCCTGCGAAATTGGAGGAGATAGTAGATCAGCTCAAATTTTGAACCGGGTTTGATATCTTCTGTTATCGCGGACGCCAGAAGGGCTCCTGCCGGTACCGAGCCATCTCGAGGCGGATCTACGAATTGGCCCCCTTTGTGATATATGGGCTGAGGAGGCTTCGAAAATGAAACACATAGTGAGTGTGAGCCTGGGTTCATCTAAAAGGAACCATGTGGCGGAAATCGAGCTTGTGGGTGAGAAATTCAAGATAGAGCGTGTGGGCACTGATGGGGATATCCAGAAAGCAATAAGCATAATCAGGGAATTGGATGGTAAGGTCGACGCTTTCGGGATGGGAGGTACTGACCTTCACTTTGTTGCAGGTCACAAGACCTATCTTTTGAGAGATGCCATCAAGATAGCGAAGGCGGCCCAGAAGACACCGATTTTGGACGGAAGCCGCTTAAAGGGAATTATAGAGTCCAGGGCGGTTGAATATATTCGTGATGAACTCAAAATACCGCTTTCCGGCAAGAAGGCTCTTATAGTCTGCGTGATCGATAGATTTGGGATGGCTGAGGCCCTGAAGCGATCAGGCTGCCAGATGATGTACGGGGATCTGGCTTTTGCTTTGGGAATACCCATCTGGCTCCGTTCTCTGAGGACCATCGAAGTCGTTGCGGATATCGCCATGCCGCTTTTGAGCTTTGTCCCTATCAAATATCTTTATCCAGTGGGGAAAAGCCAAGACGAAATACGGCCCAAATATGAAAATGCATATAGATGGGCTGAGATCATCGGAGGCGATTTCCATTTCATAAAGAGACACATGCCCGATGATTTGTCTGGAAAGATGATCATAACCAATACGGTAACCAGTGACGATGTTGATGCCCTGAGGCAAAGGGGAGTAAAGATGCTGGTCACGGGCACTCCCGAAATTCAGGGACGCTCGTTTGCGACAAACGTCATAGAAGCAGTCTTGGTGGTCCTTTCTGGAAAACCTGGCGGCAGCCTTTCTGATAAAGATTACGTTGCCCTATTGGATGAGGCAGGGTTTAAGCCGCGGGTTGAGCATCTCAATTGATCAGGGGGCTGAATGGCGCAGCTATCATTGAACAACTCAGACACGCAGGTAAGACATCTCATTTTGCGCTGAAGCTGGGCTGTGGCGGGAGGAGCCATCTTCTGGAAAGCGGGCGGGAGGAGGGTCCAAAATGGGGCGGTTTGCCTTTATTACTTATCCTCCATCTGCCGCGATCGCTAAGGAGAGATTTCCATTCAAGGGAATATGGCTTCCCCCTTGGGCGACCGAACCGATCCTGACAATGCTCCCGCCCCGTTCTATTGGCCGTATCGCCGGTGTAGAGTCCATCGCCGGAGATGTGGCTGAGGGCGTCGCAATAGAGATAGCGGCCACCGGGCGGCAGCTACAAACTCTTGGTTCACCCTTATTGAGGCGAAAACTCAATGATTCGCTTTCCTGGGCAAAAAGAGAAGGTGCTACGGTCGTAGGAATCGGTTCATTGGATCATTTTCTGGAAAGATATGGGCAGTTTGTCCTTCAGGATGACCAGATTATGGTTACGGCGGGGCTTGGCCTGTCTACCGCGGCCAGACTCAAGGCGGTTGAGATGGTATGCTTTGAACTTGGCATTGACCTGGCCGACGAAAAGGTAGCTGTCTTGGAAGCTGACCACCCCATCGGGGCGATTGCGGCTAGATACCTGGCCCAGCGCATCCGGTACCTGGCGATCTCCGGAAGCAGCATGGCAAGGCTCGAGATAACGGCGTCTAGGATCCTTCATGAAAGCGGCCTAGCTGTCACGATATGTGATTGGACATATGCTTTAGATGATGCCATGGTGGTCATACTTTCGGGTGATTCCGCGGGGCCCGACCTCGGTTTCCTCGCAGGATATCTCAGCTCAGGGGCTGTCTTATTTGACTTCCGTCGAGATTCCATCGGAAATCAGAACATAATATATCCTATATGTGATCAAGAGGCAGCTGCTCAAGGATCAATGGAGGCCTTGCCCTTTTATTTGATAAAGGAGGTCTATCTTTCCATTCCTGGCAACTTGAGAATCGAACCGGCCACATTCCTTAAATATCCCGTCGTTCCCCCATGGATAGCTGAACCAATGATCCTGTCTATGGAGGATTCGGGAAGATTTACACGGTCACCGGGGCGATTAGTCTCCATGGGATGGGTCAATACTATAGGGCAGTTGGCGGATAGGCAAGGATTCTTCCCTGTTGCTGTTGAGAGTGCCTGTGGAATTGTCAGCATGGCCGAGATCTCTAAAATGACCCTTGCCAGCGGACAAAAAGCGAACGAAACGATTTCAGATGCCTGATTTTATGCTGGAGTATGGCTTGACAATGCTTGGGTCGTTTGACATAATAATTGCATGATTAAAATACAAATGCTGGATACTTGTAGAAGTCTGGCGGCCCGCTTATAACGGCGGTGGGTTGCCCGACTCCTTTTTATCCCATTGCCCGGATCCGGGGGTCAACCCGTCTTGTCGGGCGGATACATGGCAATCAAGGTCTCCGAGGAGTGGAGGAGATCATATAAAGGAGCGGGAGTTCATGGGAGATAAGGAAGTCTTGCTGACGCTTGATGGAATTAAACGCCTTGAGCAGGAGCTTGACTATCTAAAAACGGTTCGGCGGCGCGAGGTCGCGAACAGGATAAAAGAGGCTAAGGAATTTGGCGATATATCCGAGAACTCCGAGTATGAGGATGCCAAGAATGAACAGGCTTTCGTCGAGGGGCGTATCATCCAATTAGAGAAGCTTTTGAGAAATGCCAGGGTGATAGACGAAAGCAACGGGGAATCTGACGCAGTGACATTGGGATCTCGCGTCACCGTAAGGGGCCTAGACGGGGAAGAAGCCAAGGAATATACAATCGTAGGGTCTGCAGAGGCAGATCCGGCAAGACTGAGAATCTCAAATGAATCACCTGTAGGCAGAGCTCTCCTTGGGAGGAAGGCCGGTTCGATTGTTGAAGTCGAGGTGCCGATGGGAAAACTGGAGTTGGAAATCCTTAAGGTCGTCCACTAAGAAATAGCCGGAGGTCAAATCTAATGAACAAAGATCCCGAATCTATACATGAACGAGTCGAACCAGGCGAAAGTGCCGAGTCGGCGGAAGAGGAATTGAATGAACTCATGAAGGTTCGCCGGCAAAAGCTGGACGACCTCCGGGCCCGGGGCCTGGATCCTTTTGGAGGGAGATTCGAAAGGACCCATCTTTCAAGCGAGATAATAAATGGGATCGACGAGCTTGAAGGGCAGAGTGTTTCCGTGGCCGGCAGGATCATGGCTATCCGAGGGCATGGAAAGGCAACATTCATGGATCTTCTTGACCTGGGGGGAAAGATTCAGATCTATGGCAAGCTTGACCAGCTCGGCGATGAAGGCTATGGTCTTTTTATTTCTCTTGACATCGGGGATATCGTAGGGGTTCGTGGGAAGGTTTTCCGGACAAGAAGAGGGGAAATTACTGTCGGCGCTGAGTCTTTCGTTCTTCTTACCAAGTGCCTCAGGCCATTACCCGAGAAATGGCATGGCCTCAAGGATGTCGACCTCAGGTACCGTCAGCGTTACCTTGATCTTATAGTAAACCCTGAGAGCCGCGAAGTGTTTATCCGCAGAAGCCGTATCATCAAGGCTATCAGGGATTATCTCGACCAGCAGGGCTTTCTCGAGGTTGAGACCTCTTGCATGCACCCAATTGCCGGTGGGGCGGCCGCCAGGCCGTTCATCACCCACCATAATGCCCTTGATATGGATCTCTACCTTAGGATTGCCATCGAGCTCTATTTGAAAAGACTTATAGTAGGAGGGCTCGAGAAGGTATATGAGATAGGCCGGGTATTTAGAAATGAAGGGATCTCCACAAGACATAACCCTGAGTTTACAATGTTGGAGCTTTACCAAGCGTATGCAGATTATACAGACATGATGGATCTGACGGAAAGGCTCATTTACAACGTCGCCATGGAGATCCTCGGGACACCATTTTTGAGGGGGTATGACAAGGAAATCGACCTTACACCCCCATGGCCACGGGTGCCAATGGTGGAATTGATTCGCACCCATACTGGGGTAGATTTTGACAGTGTGACCTCGGATGTTGAATCTCATAAGGTCGCGCGTGACCTTGGCGTGGAGGTAGACGAGTCGGCGCCGAGGGGAAAGGTCATATTTGCGATCTATGAAGAACTAGTCGAGCCAAAGCTAGTGTCACCTACTTTCGTGATCGACTACCCGGTTGAAGTCTCCCCGTTGGCGAAGAGGAAAAAGGATGACCCACGATATGCGTATAGGTTTGAGCTCATAATAACCGGGCGCGAGATCGCCAACGCTTTTTCGGAGCTCAATGATCCTATTGATCAACGTGACAGGTTTATCCAGCAGCTCAAGGAGAGAGAGGCCGGCGACGAAGAGGCCCATATGTTCGATGAGGATTTCCTGCGAGCGCTTGAGTACGGTATGCCTCCTACCGGGGGGCTTGGCATAGGAGTTGATCGTCTTATCATGCTACTGACCGGCGCAGAATCGATTCGAGATGTGATTTTGTTCCCGACTATGCGGCCCAGGGGATAGTCCTCCATGGCTGCACCGTCGGATGAATGATAAATGAGGATATTCTCGGCGGGCAGGTCTTTTTTCGGACCTTGACGCTAGGGTGGGATCATGTTAAGATAGCGACTGCAGACATAGTATAGTCATAAGATATTGTGTGGGGACGTAGCTCAGTTGGGAGAGCGCCGCATTCGCATTGCGGAGGTCGTGGGTTCGAATCCCATCGTCTCCACCAATATTTTTAGGGGTTACAAGAATTGGGAATGAGAACATGCAATCAGGAATCTTTTCTTCTAGTGAGATCCGCTCATCATCTGCATCAATTCCCCATGATCATATCTGTCTTTGAGTATACCTAGCCGGAGATATATCGGATATATTAAAAAAATGTCGGATCATGTCTAAAGATATATTTCATGATGCCGATTATTGTAAAAGTCAACATGTCCACGAAATCGGGGCAACTCCAGGGGCCGGCCTGCATCGGAGTACGCAAAGGCGCAGGGGCCTTGCCTCTCTGCCAAACAGATACAGGTAAGGCCCCCCTCAATTAGTGTGGCTGAGGTGCGATGAGTTTCCCCGGGACACTGTCAGCTATAGATGACCAAGCTCGAATTTGGAAATATGAGCTAATCGTGCGCGGCGCGCCTGGCAACCGCGTGGTGACATAGCTGGGTTATCTTTCAACTTTGGACTCGGCAATCTATAATAGCAATGTTACGAGTTGTTGTCTTGTCAGGCGGCGACTCAGGAAGCGGTAATTGCTGAGTGCCTTACAGAACCGGTAATCCTGCGTACTAGCTTAGTAGAAGAGCCTGCCTCAATAGCTGTATACTTGCAGGGATACCTTCACTTGAGGGTGCTTTACCCTCGAATTCAATGGATAGGTAACCTTTATAGCCATGCTGCTTAAGCATTCTTAAGATTCTCACATAGTCGGGGTTCAACCCGAAATCATAGAAAATCCCCCCACCCCAATATGTTTTTGCATGAACTAGTACTGTATGGGGGGCGAGTGCCTCAAGTTGTTCATACATTTTCTCTCTGAAGTTCCCACAGTCCAAGATGACTTTTAACCAGTCGCTATTTACCCCGTTGATGATATCCAGCACACCCTGAGCCGAATAGGTGAGACCCCAGTGGTTTTCAATCGCCAATATGATGCCATGTCGACGTGCATATTCCGTACATTCCTTCAAGCAGTCTATGTTCCACTGTACCCCCTGTTCGTAAGAATATCCTGATAGAGGGGGTTCTTTCCCATCGTTCGCCATTAAATCAATGAAACTCTTGATGGTACCCCATCGTCCTCCGAACACACGTATGATGGGTACCCCCAATTTGGCTCCGATGGCGATCCATTTCTGGACCTTTTTGATTTCAGCGGCTCTAGCGTCTTCATCGGGCGCAACGAAGTTGTTATGGAGCGACAATGCGTAAATATCCAGGGAATGCTCAGCAGCCAGACGTTTGAGCCTCATCACATATTCGTCATCCTCTGAGGTAAACTGCACCGCCAATAACTCGAGTCCATCGAGACCATATTCATGGGCCAGCGGGATTATGTCTTCCAATGCAACTTGTGTTTCTTCTTTTCCGCCGTAATCAAACCGCCTGAATGAATAGCTGGAACTTCCGATACGCATTCGGGGCACCTCCCTCTGAAAATAGTCTACCATATGTTCCAGTACTTCACAACTGCGATGATACACCCTGCGATCTTAGGATAGAAGCTGTCTTTGCCTCCGTAAATTCATTCCCGAATTACCATCTTGCCTTGAAAAACTGAATGACTTTCATACCGATACATGGTTGAAATACTGTATAATGAACGTGGCATTCCCCGCTTCTTTAATGAATGAAGATAGTGAATGCAACGCCTGATAACCGGCATCACGGTCCGGGGATAGAATTAGACAATGCCAGCACAAAGGAGATCTCTATGACGCTGTCCCGATATCATGTCGGATCTTCTGGATCGAGTAGGACTGCTTATCAACTTCGGGTCGCGCTGGCATCCGCGCTGGCCTTGCTGTTCCTATATTTGCGCATGCTTGCGGCCTTGGGGGGCCATGGCCAGGGTATTCCTGAGCCTGCTCGCGCTCAGGAGATGATGAAGAGATTTGGCACATTCAGGAGCATAGCACCATCTCCCGGCGACAGGATACTGGTAATTGCGCCTCATAGTGATGATGAGACTCTGGGGGCGGGCGGATTCTTGTATGACGCCATAAGGCGTGGAGCCTCAGCCTATGTGGCCTTGATGACAAATGGTGATGGATTCACTCTTGCGGCAAATAGGGAATTTCGCATCTTACGGGTCACTTCCAGAAAATTCATAGAGCTGGGCTACAAACGCCAGGAGGAGTCCATTGAGGCGCTTGGAATCCTGGGGGTACCCGCGGGGAATGTATTCTTTCTTGGATATCCAGATAGGGGCCTTGCCCCCATGTGGCATGAGAATTGGCTCACTCCTTATCTCTCCAGGTTCACGAAAGCAACCAAGAGCCCGTATTACAACAGCTATCATTCCGAAACTTCTTATTGTGGCCAGGATGTATGTAGAGATCTTGAGGAGATAATATTGAAGGTGAGACCCACCATCATCCTGACTGCTTCCCCCATTGATATGCATCCCGATCATTGGGCGACCTACAATTTCACCCTTTACGTTATCGAACGCCTTGCGCAGAAGGGAATGCTGCCGGGGCCCGGGCCGCATGTGCTATGGTACCTGGTCCACAGGGGAAACTGGCCTTATCCTAGAGGTTTTCGTCCTGCTACAGGGCTTCTGCCATTGAACGCTCTTGCTTATGCTGATTTTGAGTGGGATGTATACCGGCTTTCCGCTGAGGCTGTCCTTGCGAAAAGCGAGGCGATTAGAGCATATAAGAGTCAGATGTCCATTATGGCCAGTTACCTTTTGAGCTTTGCGCGTGCTACGGAGTTATTCGGGGAAGCCACGGTAGTCTCTGTGCCTGATATTTCATCGTCTGGTCTCATCATTGATGGCAGGCTCGATGATTGGCCTGCTGCCATCAAGCCGATGAGGGAGCCTGTGATGGATTGTCTGGTGAGAAAAGTGGAAGGCGGGGGGGACTTCGAGAGCATACTGGTGGGGAAAGACGCAACAGAACTATATCTTGCCATGAACCTCAGGACCGAAGCGTCCCGGGAAATTCTATATCGCCTGCATCTTCATTCGGTAGATGTCCGTGGACACGAAGGGCCGGAAGGGGATATAGACTTGACTTTCAGGCCAAGAGAGAAAGGGCCGGTTCATATTATTGCTCCGGCTCATAAAGAACTCGATCTCAGGATGATCAAGGCTGCAAGTCATGGAAAGACAATCGAGATAGCAGTTCCACTTGGGCTTATCGGCAATCCCCGAAGCCTGTTTCTTGGAATAGAAAGTAGGTTCCAGGGAATGATGGTTGATCGCACCACCTGGCGAATCCTTGAGCTTCATTAGAATGTCCCGGACAGATATCGGTTTGAAATTCAGATATCGGCCCGATATTCATGTACCGGCCTGACCCTGTGGCCGCTGGTCAATGTTTCATGAGCGCCCTGGCAATCACCGCTTGCCCTAAAGCAACCCCGCCATCATTGATTGGTGATCTCCAATTTGAATAGACCTTATAGCCCTTGCGTTCCAACGCCGAGCATGTGAGTTCAAAAAGGAGATGATTTTGGAAGATAGTGCCGCTCAGCACAATTGAATCAGGATAGCCTTCCTTTACCAGAAGGTCACATACTTTCAATATCAATTCGCTCAATGCTACATGGAATTGAAATGCCAGCCTGGGGGCCTCATCTTCTATAGTTGCACATTTGCTTTTGTAGCTCACTCTCTCCGCGATCGTCTTGATCAGCGGCGCCGGTTTGATGACCCATGGGAAGACCGTAGTATCTATCGAGAATCTCCATATAGACTTTGATAGGCTGTTATCCACCGCATGCGATTTCCGGTTCCATCTTTCGGCGTAGCTCTCAAGCTCGAGGGCCGCCTGTCCATCATAGGCTATCTTTCGGCGAATCCCGAGGATTGCGGCTATTGCGTCGAATAGCCTGCCAACACTCGATGTCGGTGGTGAATTTATCCCTGCTTCGCAGGCTCGATATGCTATCTTCCAGTCTCCGTACCCAGAATGCCGAGTGGGTGTGTCTGCGCCTGCTGCGGTTTTGAATAGAATCTCATCGATCTCATTTTCGGAAAAACCGCACACTCGAAGGTAAGACATGGCCATTCGCCAGGGTTCACGGATGGCTTTCCCCCCACCTGGCATTGGAACATATTGAAAATGAGCCAGGCGATAAAATTCCGCAGCATTGGCAAGAAGGAATTCCCCGCCCCAGATGCCTCCATCCGTGCCGTAACCTGCATCATCGAAGACCACCCCTATGGCTTCACCTGTAAGCCCATTCTCCGCCATGGCGCCTGCTACATGAGCATGTTGGTGCTGCACTTCAAAGAGAGGATAATCCGCTTTCTTTGCCTCCTCCCTTGCTATAATGGTTGAATTGCATCTAGGATCAAGATCACATGCCATGACATTGGGCCTTATGCGCAACAAACGAATGAACTCTTGCGCCGCCCGTCTAGCCTCTTCCCGGGCCTCGGGAGCTGCAATGTCTCCAGCCGGCTGGCTCAAGAATGCATTTGCTTCATGAAGAATACAAATAGAGTTGCCGGTATCAACCCCCCAGCCAAGCGTCGTCGCCCCCTGGCTTCCAGAGAGAATTGGCAGGGGTGATGTGGCATATTCACGGTCCGGCGTGGATACCCTTCGGCGGCCACGAAATGCCATGGTGGTTGAATCATTTACACGTCTCCCGAGATCCGGACGGATATTTGCCAGCGAATTTGCTCCCGAATGGGTAATCGCCGGCGAATTAGCTTCCTCGCCACGATCGTTGAGGACTTTAAAAGCGCCATCTGCATGGACGAAAGGCCGCGAAAGCGAGGAGGCCATCCTTCTTAGTTCTACATCTTTGATTAGAAGGGTGGGGGGGTTACTTGAATAGAATTTCGCGATCGTCCGCGCTATGGCTTCCTCTGTTCCCTCAAGTACGACACATATACCTTCATCGCTATCTTCCATCCATCCAATAAGGGGATATTCAGAGGCGAGGCGGTATACCAGGGGGCGGAAGCCAGTTCCACGAACAGTCCCGGTTATGACCATTTGTATGCGGCAGCCCGGCACTGGAACTCACCAAGCTAAATTAATGTTCTGATCGTTTGTGTATTATCTCCTTTCGAGCATCTGAATAAACACGACTGAGAAAAAACAAAGGCAGGGACAAGTTTGCCCTGTCCCTGCCTATCATGTGTGAAATGGCTTAGAACCACCAGAATGCAAGTACCGCTATGGTGAATACTGCCAGAATGAATACCCAGGGCCAGAAACCAGGACTGCTCCCTAGTGGAGTAGCCTCACTCGTCCTTACTTCATCTGCCATCTACTTTCACCTCCATCGCGAGGGGCCAGCCGATCCGGCATACCATTGTCGCATATATTGGCCAGCCTCTCAGGAATGGCAGGGATAGGATTTCCCTATCCCTGCCTTCAAGGCGATTTCTAGTGGGGCTGCCCTCACCGCCGTTTCATGACCGGAATGAGGGAAGGAAAGCCGGATTTCCTATGAGTTATTGTCAAAACGCATTTATACCCACCAGAAAGCAAGGATTGCAATTGTGAAGACTGCAAGGATGAAAATCCAATGCCAGTGACTACCAGAACTTGCCATTTAGCTCACCTCCACCATGAGCTGCTGGCTCCATCAGCAGGTTGGATCCCGAGGACCCGACCCACTTTAGACCGGGGATGCGGGTCGCCCGGTCTGCGATCAGTTTGCCGGGGTCTATGGGACCTGGCCTGAATAGGGTCAAGGATCTACGAAGCCAATCAGCCCAGCGCTACATAGAGACCAGAAAAGGTGGATTTCATCATGAGGGAGCGGGAGTTTTTCTCATGCCCCCTCGGTCCATATGATATGCAGCAGCAGCATCATGTGTGAAAGCCCCAGATTGCAGGTCCCATGAATCCATATAGACACCCCCTTTGAGCCGTGATATCATCAATGAGGAATCATAATCAATGTGTGAAATAGCATGATCCATCGGGGGGATTTCCATGAAAGCCGCGGTCTTGAAAAAAGTCGGCGTCATTGAAATCGAAGATGTTCCTGTTCCAAAGCCGGCTGATGACGAGGTGCTCGTGAGGATCAAGTCTGTTGGTGTCTGCGGCTCTGATATTCACTATTACAGGCACGGCAGAATAGGTACATATGTGGTTGAGAAGCCTATCATCCTTGGGCATGAATCATCTGGCGAAATAGTGGAGACTGGCAAGGGGGTGAGGTCGCTAAAGATAGGCGACAGGGTGAGCCTGGAGCCCGGAATCCCATGCCGGAAGTGCATTTTCTGCAAGACGGGACGTTACAACCTCTGCCCAGATGTCGTGTTTATGGCAACTCCGCCTGTTGATGGCGCCTTTGTCGAATATGTGGCCTTCCCTGAGGATTTTGCATTCAAGCTCCCTGATAATGTCTCCTTCGATGAAGGGGCACTGATCGAACCCCTCGCCGTAGGCATATATGCATCCGAGCGGGCGGGTATCAAACCGGGCCTTAGTGCCGTGATATTGGGAGCCGGACCTATCGGCCTCGTGACCCTCCAGGCGGCAAAGGCCTATGGCGCAGGCCCCGTGGCAGTGTTGGATATAAGTGATTTCAGGTTGAACATGGCAAGGAAGCTCGGGGCAGACTTCGTAATAGACTCTCGAGACGCGAATGCGTTGGATAAGGTGCTAGAAGCCATAGGGCAGGGGGGAGCAGATGTAGTCTTTGAGGCTGCAGGGGCTGTGCCCACGATACAGATGACAACCAGGATCGCCAGAAGGGGCGGCAAGGTGGTTTTGATAGGGCTCTCTGCAAAAGATCAGGTTGAATACAACGTGGTGGATGTATCTGGCAAGGAATTGGACGTCCTTGGAATCTTTAGGTATGCGAATGTCTATCGCAAGGCGATAGATTTGGTTTCAGCAGGCAAGATCGGTCTCAAGACCATGGTCACTCACCATTTTCCCCTCGAGAAGACAAAAGAGGCGCTGGAACTGGCAGATACAAAGAAGGACCAGGCGATAAAGGTCATTGTTAATCCATAGTCGATAGGCCCTTATGCCGATAAGCCCTTTTTCTGATAAGCCCTTGTCCTGAGAGGAGCGCGAGGAAGAATTGAGACAACCCTTTCTTTTCCGTGATGCCCGACCCATGTCGAGCATGCAGAGGAACTGGCTGTTGTTTTTGTCAGCTGGCATTTTCCTCGGGGTCACAGGGGGGATGTATGACTCAACCTTCAACAATTACCTGAATGATGTCTTCAAGATGTCAGCCAGCACTCGAGGCTGGCTGGAGTTTCCAAGGGAATTCCCAGGAGTCAGTATCGTCTTTGTATCTATGCTCTTGGGTTTCCTGCCGGAAACCAAAATGGCCTCATTAGCCGTAGCCATGTGGGCAGCCGGCCTTGCTGGACTTGCTTTTTTCGCCTCAGGTTTCTCCATGCTGGTGGTATGGATGATGCTCTGGAGCATCGGGACGCACCTCTATATGCCTCTCAGCCAGGCCATTGGCGTGAGTGTCGCGGAAAAGGGTAAAGTTGGAAGATATCTTGGTAACTTTGCCGGTGCCAATACGGCGGCAGTGATCGCCGGGGCGGGGTTCATCATGATCGGTAACCGATTCCTTGGGGTGGGCTATAGATCCATCTTCGGTCTTGCGGCACTTTCTACTTCTCTTGCGGCAATCGCTTTTCTCCTCATGAAGATCCAGCCCTCTCGTGACGATAACAGTCCCGCTCCTGCTTCACCTCCACGACGGCGCTGGTTCTCAAACGCAAATATGGCCTATTCTACGTCCTCAACGTGCTCTATGGCGCTAGAAAGCAGGTTTTTTTGACCTTCGGGCCATGGGTGCTTATCAAGATCTTCGGACAGCCGGCCTCCACCATCGCGCTCTTGTGGATCATTTCTGCCACATTGGGAATCCTCTTCAAACCCATACTAGGTAGACTGGTCGATTCCCTGGGCGAGCGTAAGATCCTTATGGGTGAGGCTGTAGTCCTTATCCTGATATGTCTTGGCTACTGTACGGGCGATGGGGTGAGGTTATGGGGTATGAATATTGGTCTATATCTTGCCTGCGCATGTTTTGTTTTAGATCAGCTCATGATGGCCGTCGGTATTGCGCGGACTACATACCTCAATAAGATCGCTGATACTCCGGCGGATCTTACGCCTACTCTTGCTATGGGCATTTCTATGGACCATGTGGTTTCCATGAGTGTTCCTGCCCTTGGTGGGTTGCTATGGCAGAAAATGGGGTTCGAGTATGTATTTCTTGCGGCAGCTTGTGTAGCATTTATGAACCTGTTTGCAGCGTCGAGAATTCGTGTTCCTGCGACGCCTGGAGGAGTTGAGGCTCCTGAGGGGATCCAAAAGACGGCCGGCGGCCTTGGCGGCCTCACTACGGCGTCCGTGGGACGCGTACGCTTGATGAAATGAGCAAGGAGGGAGCTAATTTGATTTGCAGGATCTCTTTGAACGGCGAGTGGCAGTTTGCTGAGGCATCTGAGGCCCGGGATGGTAAATGGGCGGCTGGCAGAGTGCCAGGATGCGTACAGCTGGATCTCATGGCCCTCGGAAAACTTCCTGATCCATTTTACAGGATGAATGAGCATTATGCTCACGAGCTTGAAGATAAGGAATGGGTTTACAGGAAAGAATTTGATTTCGCGGGCGGGAAATATCATGCGGCTGAGCTGGTCTTCATGGGTTTGGATACATTTGCTGACATCTATATCAATGGGCATTATCTCGGCAGAGCGCAGGACATGTTCATACCATACAGATATGACGTTACGGATACGTTGGTGGTCGGAAAGAACATCATTGAGGTCAGGTTTGCTTCTCCCATCAACGAAATAAAGGCTATGGAAAGGAATAGCCCTGTCCGGCTTGCGTCGAGCAGCGAATCCGCGCGGCCATATGTGCGCAAGGCCCAGTATTCCTATGGTTGGGACTGGGGTCCGCGCATCGCTCAGGTAGGCATCTGGCGTCCTGTGTACTTGGAACTCATAGAGGATGCCAAGATCGAACATCCATTTTTCTTCACTCGTGAGATAAAAAACGGGAAAGCTTCTGTAAGTGTCAGAGCGGAGGTACAGAGGCATGTTGATGGAGAGCTTTCCGCCAGGGTGGAGGTTGCATATGAAGGAGAAAACGTGGCATCCTGTACGGTTCCGGTAAAGCCCGAAAGAGGCGGGGAGGGGATAGACGCTTTCTTTTCCATTGACTCTCCCAGGCTCTGGTATCCCAATGGCGTGGGTGAACAGCCCCTCTACGAGATAAAAATAACTCTGCTTAAAGAAGGCAGAGCGATAGATGAGAAGAGCTTTCGCTCCGGCATACGGACAGTAAGGCTTCTGCAGCAGAAAGATGACCAGGGCACGAGCTTTATATTCGAGATAAATGGGGTCAAGGTCTTTGCCAAAGGCGCTAATTGGATACCCGCTGATAATCTTCTCCCGCGCCTGACCCCAGAAGATTATGATGAGTATATAAGGCTCGCCAGGGATGCGAATATGAATATGCTCCGAATTTGGGGCGGCGGGATCTATGAGGATGAGGCATTTTATGAGGCTTGCGATCGTTACGGAATCATGATATGGCACGATTTCATGTATGCATGCGCCGAATATCCCGACCAGTTTGAATGGTTCAGGGATCTCGCTCGTAAAGAGGCTGTGTCTGTGGTCAAGGCCCTTCGCAATCACCCGTCCATAGTGCTGTGGTGCGGCAACAATGAAAACAACTGGGGATTCCATTCATGGTGGAAGGTTGGAGATCCCGAATTTCTTGGCAACTATATTTATAAGCAGATTCTTCCCGGGGTCTGCGCAGAGCTTGATCCATCACGGCCTTATTGGGTTTCGAGCCCATATGGTGGGGAAGATCCTAATAGCGAGGCAGAGGGTGACAGGCATGCGTGGAATGTTTGGTCTGGATGGATAGACTACGGGCAGTATGTGCATGATACCGGACGTTTCCTGAGCGAATTTGGATTCCAGGCCATGCCAGATTGGAGAACGGTGCTATCCTTTACTGCACCTGAGGATAGACATATTCTCAGTCCTGTTATGCTTGCCCATAATAAAATGGTGGAAGGAATGGAACGGCTTGTACGGTTCCTGGTGGGGCGCATCGGTTTCCCTCGGGACCTGAAGAGCTTCGTGTATCTTACCCAGCTAAACCAGGCAGAAGCCATAAGAACCGGTGTGGAACATTGGCGAAGCCGGAAATTCGCCACAGCCGGTACTATTTACTGGCAACTCAATGATTGCTGGCCTGTGGCGAGTTGGTCTTGCCTCGACTATTATCGCCGCAAGAAGGCGCTATATTACTATACCAAGAGATTTTTCGCAAATTTTCTGGCAGTAGTTAAGCATAATGGCGACAGCATCGTCATAATGGGCGTGAATGATGAAGAGCGCGATGTAGAGGGCCGGCTGCGAGTAACTGTTTATGATCTTAAAGGCAACAGGCTGAGCCGGAAAGAGCTAGGCGTACGCCTTTTGGCCAATGATGTTACTCTCCTTGCCCGTTATACCTGCGAGGATCTGGGAATAGGCTATGAACCACGGCTTGTGCCAATAGACCTTCCCGGCACGACCCTGCCTGTCGAAAAAAACGGGCGTCTTCTCGACGCCGCTGTATTCGTGGAGCTTGAGGTTAGCGGGAAATCCTATAGAAATTATGCTGTATTCGACCGGTTCCGTAATCTGAGTCTCGAGAAGCCCAGTATCAGCCTGGAGGTGGATGGCAATCTCATTCGACTGAAATCTGATGTTCCCGCCTTTGGGGTATTCATAGAAACTGAAAAGGATGTAGATTTGGAAGACAACTGCCTCAATATGGAGCCTGGAGTCACCTATACCGTTCGGTGTTCTGGCGATCCTGGAAAGGTACATGTATTTGATCTTACGAGAATGGTTACACGTGTTGAGTAGCTAACAGGGACGCGCCGGGTATCTGGAGGCGAAATGGCGGCCATGCGCAGTTTGCTGTAGTTCCAGTGGATAACCTCGTAAAATTGGGCGCTTCTCCCAGTCCCGTTGCCGGTGGATCTCCCACCTGCAGCGGGACCCTCGACCTGGAAGTCGCATGCGCCATCCTATTTTTCCCTCAATACTCCCCTAAGATTTGACGCTCTGGTTACCAGGATGTTACCCAAAGTTAATAATGACATGCTATCCTCTTGCCAATGCAGGGGCAGAGATAGTGAACAAACGCGCCGTTGCAGGGTGGACCTCAGGCGGTTCTCTTTTCGCGCCACACGGCAGCGATACTCATGAGGAGATGATAGATATGCCAAAAGCAAATGCAGGAAGCAATGTCAATATATTCCGCGCTTCTCGTCCAGGGGCGCCGGCGGACGGGGTATCTATGTCGCGGAAAGCCAGGGCATCATCTTCGCCGGGGAGAGATCCCAGTCTCAAGCATGGCGCCCGTCAGGAGAGCGGCAGGAAACGTCTCGGATCAGACCGGCCTCAGCAGGCAGCGATAGGCATAGATGAGAGGATCGCGGCGCTTCATGAGGTGTTATATGAGATATCTCTCATATCTGGCGGATGCTGCTGACATATCCAGGTCCGGCTGGGTATGACCGCGACTCCCTACCGCCCATTGCTGCCGTCAAAACCGCCTCAATCGATATCTCTCCCCATGACAGGCTCTTGATCATCGCCCCTCATTGTGATGATGAGACTCTTGCCGCAGGCGGAGCCCATCATGATGCAGTGAGGTTGGGCGCGAAGGCATATGTAGCGGTGGTCACAAATGGGGATGGCTTTCCACTTGCCGCTGACAGGACATTTCGCACGATAGAAGTCTCTTTTTGGGCATTGAAAGCAGGATTCGGGGGGACTTGATCGATCGCACCATTTGGCGCATTTTCCAGATCCGGCAAGCACCAGGCATTACGCGGTTGCCGGACCATCTGTAACAACATGGCAGCCTTGCCTGGAGAAGCGTCGGAGTTTCGTCTGTTATTCATTGATCCGGAACAGCCGGAAAACAGTCTTCTGATCCCAGCCCAGATCCCAAGGAACTCTGCAGCGGTCGGCCGTATGGCTATTTACCAGCACATATCCATGGGAATCCCTTCCCACGACCACGGCAAAGTGCTCAATCCGGCCTTTCTCTTCATAGCCAATCAGGTCTCCCTCGCGCAGTCTCTGGATAGCGCCTTCTGGCGAATCGCTAGTCGGTGCGGTGACTTCATGGAACAGACCGCGTGCTATCTGAGTTGCACGCCTGCTGTGCTGCAAATAGTTGGCAAATGTCTCAGCTTGGACCCATGCCCTGCTGCCTCCCCTGCCAGATATCGAATGGCTGTAATACCATACATAGTCAGTTGGGAGACCACCAGCTTCTTTGTCTGCCAGGACTTGGGATACGAAATTTGTGCAATCCCCACCATTGCCTGTATAGTCTTTGTATTTGGGGTTATAGCGAGCGGCGTGGTTTTGGTCCAGGGAGACGCCACAGTACTTCATGGCATAATCAACCGCCGCTTCGCGATTGTAAGCGCCTTTAGATCCTGAGGGCGGGGCCTGGGTCATCCTCCCGCTCTGATCGTTACCTTGGCTCGACATCCACTCTTTGTCATTCCTGCTGCGCCATTTGGCCATTCCCCCGGGCAGACAGGCGGGATTTACCTCGGGAACTAGGGTGTCTTCATCGAGAGGATCCGTATACCAATCACGCCGGATCAGCCAGTTGCCCTGCTTGTATGCCAATTCCACTAGGTGGCGGGTCCCTATTCCGAAACGATTTACGCATTCACTGCAATCGTCTGCGTATACATAGTCGAGATAGGCGTTTTGCGTTAGGCTTATCCAGGCGGTGTTGTCCTTGATTTCGACCCTTTGCGCGCGCAAGCAAGACATGGCACGCGTGATCTTGATTCCACGTTTTTCCGCCCAGGCTTTGATATATTTTACGCGGCGTTGTTCATGGTCAAGGGCCCATCTGCCATATTTGGAGTTGGTATCATATAGGGGGGCAAGTGGATCAGGATCTCCTGTCAGAATTGCATCCGCCCTTCTGTTGAACATGGTTTCCAGCTGCAGATTGATTACGTCAATAAGTGGAGCTGTGGAATCACACTCTTCGTTCAGCTGTTGTGGTCCATTCCAAAATATCTCCAGGAGTTCAGCAGGGGGTAGTTCCCGGGGCAAGTACCGCGATCGGATGGTATGGAAAACCAGCAGCACGAGGGATAGAACGATCACTCCCGCTCCCATGACAGCCACAATCATCCGGGTCAATTTGAGGACGGTTTTGTTTGCTCCCTTACGCATGCGCCGCGCTCCTTCTTGCAGAGGTGACTGGATTATCTAATCTAGGAGTGTGATCGATCCCGCATGATCGATCTTTTGAATATTTATGCGGGCGACCAGAGCCTTACCACAGGGTGTCAAGATTGGAGGGGCTATGGATGTTAGTGTTTTTGCTTGCAATATTCGGGGTGATCTGCTGGGGAGTAGCCCCTGTCTTTGGCAGGTTAGGGCTGGATAAGGTGGACCCGATTACGGGTCTATGCCTGAGAACCCTGATTGCAGCGACAATAGTCGGCAGCTGGCTATTGGCCACGGGATATACGTGGCGCCTGCACAATGTTCCATTACGTTCCTGGCTGCTCTTGGGGGTAGAGGCCATATTCGCCACGCTGCTTGGGGATCTTGCATATTACGCGGCCCTGAAGCTCGGGAAAGTTTCAAATGTATCTCTAATCATGTCCACTTCCCCTGTCATTACACTTTGGATGGCCCACTCTATCCTTGGAGAGCATTTGACCTGGCTTCAGATCGCAGGATGCTTTCTGATCGTGCTGGGGCTCTTCCTCGTAGGATTGCAGCATAAGCTCTAGACATCACCGATCATTCATGACCACTGTCCCTCTCTAGGCCTGCGTTCCGTCCCATCGCGGCGCTCATAGGGGACAGGTATGTATTGCACAGATGGCCTGTGCTGCATGGGTTGGGGATAGAGCTCCATAAGCTCATACACTTCCCTTGGTAGGCCGACCTTCACATCAAGACCCAGTTTCTTGAGCTCGTCGCATGTGATAGGGTAATCATGAGTCCAGCGCCCTTCAGTCAGAGCTCTGGCGATTCTCTCTGCATCTCCTTGGGGCATTCGTTCAGAAAGGATTCGGTAGACACTGTCGTAGACCTGTGTCATGGCTTTCGCCGCGATATCCCCGAGAATCAGCGTCTTATCATCTAATTGATCCTTGCTCTTTTGTTCTATTGCCCTAAGAATTGATACCGCGGGATAGCCTCCGAGCTGCGGATCCACAGGCCCCAAGACCGCGTTTTCATCCATCACGATCTCATCCGCGGCGAGGGCCAGGAGCGTGCCGCCCGACATAGCATAATGTGGCACGAAGACAGTTACCTTAGCTTCGTGTTTCTGTATTGCATGGGCAATCTGTTCAGCAGCCAGCACCAATCCCCCGGGAGTATGCAGGATGATGTCGATGGGCAGGTCATCAGGGGTGAGTCTGATGGCCCTGAGTATTTTCTCGGAGTCCTCAATGTCGATGCTTCTCGATATGGGAATCCCGAGGATACTTAAAGATTCCATTCGATGAATCATGGCAATGACCCTGCTGCCACGCTTCCTTTCCATGTTGCGGATTATGCTATACCTGGAGATCTGAATTCGCTTTTGCCTATAAAGAGGGGTCAAGAATGTCCAGAGCAAGATCAAAATCCAGAAAAGGTTTGTAAACCCAGAGTCCATTTTTTACAGGCCTCCTTTCCTCTCCTTGTGATGATGCGCCAACCCCGCCAGAAATATGCGCGGAGATATCCAGAGAGCGATGTGCACAAATTTTACGTTTACTTGTATTCTCCTATGAGGTGTAGTAAAATATGGTGCCAGAGAGAACTGGGACTCAGAGATCGATTACCTCCGGTCGATGTCAGAGGCTGATGAGCGTTTTTGTTGATATTCACGAATGGGGGGAATGGATATGGTGGTCGAGAAAGGCACATGGACCGTCAAGAAGGGCCTTGCGGAGATGCTGAAGGGTGGAGTCATAATGGATGTAACCACCCCTGAACAGGCGAAGATCGCGGAAGATGCCGGAGCTGTCGCCGTGATGGCCCTGGAGCGTGTTCCAGCTGATATCAGAGCTGCCGGCGGAGTAGCTAGAATGGCAGACCCGGTGGTCATAGAGAAGATCATGAATGCCGTAAGCATTCCGGTCATGGCCAAGGTAAGAATTGGGCACTTTGTCGAGGCGCAGATTCTCGAAGCGCTAGGTATTGACTATATCGATGAAAGTGAAGTGCTCACTCCGGCTGATGAAGCGTATCACATAAATAAGCACCTTTTCAAGGTCCCGTTTGTCTGCGGTTGCCGGAATCTTGGAGAAGCCCTGCGGCGCATTGGTGAGGGCGCGGCCATGATAAGGACGAAAGGGGAAGCAGGGACCGGGGATGTTGTTGAGGCTGTAAGGCATATGCGGTGCGTGATGGATGAGATCCGTAGACTCAAGAACATGCCTGAAGAAGAATTGATGACTGCCGCCAAAGAAATGGGGGCCCCCTACGATCTCGTGAAAGAGGTAGCTGCCCTTGGTAGATTGCCCGTGGTGAATTTCGCGGCCGGTGGAATCGCGACCCCTGCAGATGCGGCATTGATGATGCAACTTGGAGCAGATGGGGTTTTTGTTGGTTCTGGTATATTCAAATCTGAAAATCCAGCAGCCAGGGCGAAGGCGATAGTCGAAGCTACGACGCATTATAACGATCCGAGCGTTTTGGCAAGAGTATCCAGGGGTATCGGCGAGGCCATGCGCGGCATCCAGGCAGCCGGACTATCAGAGATAGAGAGGATTCAGGGCAGGGGCTGGTAACCCGGCAACGAGGGGGAAACGGACTTGAAATCAGCAGCAAAGATCGGGGTTTTGGATTTACAAGGAGCTGTTGAAGAGCATATTGAAATGCTGAAGAGCATTGGATGCGACACGGTGGCGGTGAAGAAGGCAGAGCAACTCGATGGGCTGCAGGGCCTTGTAATCCCCGGCGGAGAGAGCACTACCATCGGCAAATTAATGGAGCGGTATGGGCTGGCCGAAGAGATAAAAAAGAGGGCACAAGATGGAATGGCTATATTTGGCACCTGTGCAGGCTTGATCTTGCTAGCCGAAGATATCAATGGAAGTTCTCAAATGAGGCTAGGCCTCATGGGTATCCGAGTAAAGAGGAACGCTTTCGGCCGGCAGGTAGAGAGTTTCGAGGCGGATATTCCCATCCCGGTTCTCGGAGGCGCGCCATTCAGGGCCATTTTCATCAGGGCGCCATATATCGAATCTGTAAAACCAGGAGTCGAGGAACTTGCCCGCGTAGACGGCAAAATTGTATTCGCCCGCCAGGGGAGATTTCTCGTTTCAGCTTTTCACCCGGAGCTTTCTTCTGATAACAGGATTCATAGATATTTTGTCGAACAGGTGGTAAAGGGTTAGCATTCATGGCGACCTTCTCCACATGATGCGGGAGTGGTTTCTTTGCTTGATGAGGTTTGGACGATAGACCCAGAGGTGGCGGAGGCTATAGAGGCTGAAACCAGGCGGCAGAATTCGAAGATAGAGCTCATCGCATCGGAAAATTTTGCCAGCACGGCGGTTATGCAGGCTCAGGGCTCTGTGCTCACCAATAAATATGCAGAGGGTTATCCTGGCCGACGCTATTATGGCGGGTGTGAATTCGTTGACATTGTGGAAGATCTGGCGATCAGGCGCGCGAAAGAACTCTTCGGGGCAGAGCATGTCAATGTGCAGCCCCATTCCGGCGCGCAAGCTAATACTGCGGTATATTTCGCGGTCCTCACCCCCGGGGACACTGTCCTTGGGATGGATCTTTCGCATGGTGGGCATTTGACTCATGGTCATCCCATCAACTTTTCCGGAAGATATTTTCGTTTTATCCCGTACGGGGTTTCCAGGGAGACGGAGATTATCGATTATGACCAAATAAGGAATCTCGCGCGAGAACATAAACCGAAGCTTATCGTAGCTGGAGCGAGCGCTTATCCCAGGATCATTGATTTTCGGGCGATTCGCGAGATAGCTGATGAGGTCGGCGCTATGGTGATGGTGGATATGGCTCATATAGCAGGGCTGGTAGCTGCCGGGCTGCATCCGAGTCCGGTGCCCTATGCGGAGTTTGTGACCACCACCACACACAAGACCTTACGTGGACCCCGCGGGGGGCTAATCCTTTGCCAGGAGCGGTTTGCAAAGGCCATAGATCAGGCCGTGTTCCCCGGCACTCAGGGGGGTCCCCTGATGCATGTAATCGCCGCCAAGGCGGTCGCTCTCAAGGAAGCTATGAGTGAGGGGTTCAAGGCCTATCAGAAGCAGGTTGTGAGCAATGCTCGGACCCTGGCCGCAGCCATGGCTGATCGTGGTTTCCGGTTAATCTCCGGTGGCACTGATAATCATCTCATGCTTGTCAGCATGATAGAAAAGAATCTCACTGGCAAGCGCGCCGAAAGGTTGCTGGATGATGTAGGTATTACAGTAAACAAGAATACGATTCCCTTTGACCAGCAGAAGCCTTTTATAGCGAGCGGAATACGCATGGGCACCCCTGCCGTAACGACGAGGGGAATGAAAGAGCCCGAGATGCATGTAATAGCAGAAATCATTTCTTCTGTGCTATCCCAGCCAGACAATGAGGCTATCAGGGATGAAGCGCGCGAAAGGGTCCACGCCCTGTGCTCGCGATTCCCTCTATACACCAGGCTTCTCTCCTCTATGCGATCTTCTAAATGAACCATGATCTGCTGATATCTCTGCCATAACCAATCTTTTCGCTTTGACGAAACGGGCTCCACCTCCTGAGGGAGATGCGGCCCTTTCATTGCTTTTGCATGTCCAATTTTGACAGCCCTAAATTTCCATGCCTGATGTTGGCATAATAATGGAGTGAAGGAGGGTATGCAGATGCAAGATCTTCTGGAGATACGCTGGCATGGGAGGGGCGGCCAGGGGGCGAAAACGGCTGCCATATTGCTGGGCGAAGCAGCTGCTGAGGCCGGCAAGTACATTCAAGCTTTCCCAGAATATGGGCCTGAAAGAATGGGAGCCCCTGTGCTTGCATTCAACCGTATCAGCGACTCCCCCATCCGGCTTCATTGCCACGTGGAAAAGCCAAGCATAGTGGTCATTCTGGATCCCACCTTGGTGGGCAAGACTGATGTGACTGGCGGAGTCCCCGAGGACGGCATATATCTTGTCAATACCAGCCTTTCCCCGGCGGAGATCCGCGCGAGGCTAAACATTGAAGGAGGACGCATCTTCACCGTAGATGCAACTCAGATAGCGCTCGACACCATTGGGCGTGATATTCCAAACACGCCGATGATGGGGGCCTTGATCAAGGCAACAGGCATCCTCGATCTTGAAAGCTTCGTAACAGATACGCGGCGAAAGCTGGAGAAGAAGTTCCGGTCTAAGCCAGAGGTCATAGAGGGGAATATCCAGGCTATCAGGCGCGCGTATGAGGAGGTGCGGGGAGAATGAAATCAGAAGGCAAAGTCAAAGGGTGGAAGGATGTTCCCCGGGGAGGTCTCATTCTCGACGCAGGCAACGCACTGGATTATGAGACTGGCGACTGGCGGACCTACAGGCCTGTATGGCACCCAGACAGGTGCATAAATTGCTTCCTCTGCTGGGTGTATTGTCCTGATTCAGCCATAGAAGTCAAGGATGGCAAGGTTGTCGGAATCGACTACAAGCATTGCAAGGGCTGCGGGATATGCGCCAATGAATGTCCGCCCAAGGTTCGCGCTATACAGATGCTATTAGAGAGCGAAGCTGCCGGGCATGAGCATGATAAGGCAGAAGAGGCAAAGGAAGGAAAGGGGAGGGGAGAGGCCTGATGGTTAAAGCGATGGCCATTACCGGTAATGAGGCAGTGGCAGAGGCTATGCGACAGGTAAATCCGGATGTGGTGGCTGCCTACCCAATCACCCCGCAGACAGAGATTGTTCAGATCTTTTCCACTTTTGTCGCCGATGGCCTCGTGCACACAGAATTCGTTCCTGTGGAGAGCGAGCACTCTGCCCTGAGCGCAGTGGTAGGCGCCTCCGCCGCTGGGGCGCGGGCTATGACGGCCACCTCATCTCAGGGATTTGCATTGATGTGGGAAGTACTCCATATCGCTTCCGGCATGAGGCTGCCGATCATCATGCCGGTAGTCAATCGTGCACTGTCCGCGCCGATCAACATCCACTGCGACCACAGTGACACCATGGGAGCCAGGGATTCAGGGTGGATACAGCTCTACTCCGAGAATGCTCAGGAGGCTTATGATAACCTGATCCAGGCGGTGCGTATAGCAGAGCATCCAGATGTCATGCTTCCCGCAATGGTCATGATGGACGGGTTTATCATCAGTCATGGAATGGAATCGGCCCATCTGCTGGAGGATAGTGTTGTCAGGGAATTCATAGGGGAGTACAAGCCAGAGCATTCTCTGCTGGATGTAGATCATCCTGTAACCTACGGGGCGTTGGATTTTGCTGACTGGTATTTTGAACACAAACGCCAAGAGTCGGCTGCTCAGGAAAATGTAGCATCTGTAGTTCTGGAAGTGGCCGAAGAGTTTCATAAAATCTCCGGTCGAAAGTATGGACTTTTTGAGGCTTACAGGCTGGATGATGCAGAAATCGCTATAGTTGCGTTGAATTCAACCGCGGGGACCGTCAAGGAGGTATGTGATAGCCTGAGGGAAAATGGGATAAAGGCTGGACTGCTGAAAATCAGGCTTTTCAGGCCATTCCCGCACAAACAGGTATTGGATGCTCTCAGGCATGTGAAAGCCCTGGCTGTTCTGGATCGGGCAGATACTTATTCAACCATGGGAGGGCCGGTTTATATAGATGTTAGGAATGTGATGTATGACGCGCCAGGTCCCAAGATCGTGAATTATATCTATGGGCTGGGCGGGCGTGACCTCGACCTCGATGAAATCACAAAGGTCTACAGGGACCTTCAAGACATTGCATCCACCGGCGTGGTGCAGGAGCCAATAACCTATCTGGGAGTCAGGGAGTGAGGTGATGCGTATGGCAACGCTGAAAGAATTGGCGCGGAAAGAGGAGCTATTGACGGGGGGACATCGAGCATGTGCAGGCTGCGGCGCTCCTGTCGCGCTGCGGCTGGCCTTAAAGGCTGCTGATACGCCTGTTGTGGTAGGATGCGCCACAGGATGCCTGGAGGTTACCACCACGATCTATCCATTTACGGCATGGAAAGTCCCATTTATACATAATGCTTTTGAGAATTCGGCCGCCACGATCAGCGGGGTCGAGGCTGCCTATCGTTCTTTGAAGAAGCAGGGAAAGATAAACCGGGATATTCAGTTCCTTGCGGTAGGAGGGGATGGAGGAACCTATGATATAGGGTTTCAATCCCTCTCCGGGGCTATGGAACGGGGCCACGACATGGTGTATATCTGCTATGACAACCAAGCATATATGAATACCGGGATCCAGAGGTCCAGTGCCACCCCTGCGGGCGCCGCCACCACTACCTCTCCTGCCGGGAATGTAATGCCCGGAAAACTTCAACCGCGGAAGGACTTGACCATGATCATGGCTGCTCACGGTATTCCCTATGTTGCTCAGACCACCGTGGGTCACTGGAATGATCTGGTCACCAAGGTCAGGAAGGCCTTTGAGGTCAAGGGGCCGGCATTCGTCAACATCCTCGCCACATGCAGGTTAGGCTGGGCGATCAACCCCGCGGATAGTGTTGAAATATGCAAGGTTGCAGCTGACACATGCGTCTGGCCTCTATATGAAGTGGAGAATGGGAAGTGGCGACTCACCTATAGGCCGAAGGATAAGGAGCCGGTGATTGAATGGCTCAAGCGCCAGGGGAGGTTCAAGCATCTATTCACTGACAAGAACAGGCACATAATTGACGAGATTCAGGCTGAAGTCGATCGCAAATGGGAGGAGCTTCTTGAAAGATGCGGCATGACCCTGAAAGACGCGGGATGACCTCGGAAGGCGCGGAATGACCTTGAGGGGTGCGGGATGACCTCGGAAGGCCCGGGATGACTTTGGCAGATGCGGGATGACGACGAGGCCTGAGAAATCCGATAATGGCAGGTCCGCGGTTGGTAGATCCGGAACCGCTAAACCTGGGGCTGGTGGACCAAGGCCTGTCGAATCCAGGCCTTGATATTGGCGATGCCGGGTAGTATAATTCAATCAAATAACCAAGATAAAAATGATGAAGGGGAATAGTAGGCTGGGTAACCTTTAGAGAGAGCCGGATCTGGTGGAAACCGGTAAGGTGAGCGGTTGAATCCACCCTGGAGTGGCGGATAAAAAACGCCCGGCGTGTCCGTTATCGCACTACAAGTGGGCCGGAAGACCCGGCATAGGCCGGGGTCATTTATGGCCAATAAGGGTGGCACCGCGGGATAAAACCTCTCGTCCCAGAGCAACAGTGGGATGAGAGGTTTTCTATTATTATTTCAATGAAGGTGTGGTGAATATAATGCTTGACATCAGGCTTTTCAGGACTGACCCTGATCGAGTCAGAGATGCTCTAGTCCGTCGGGGCGAAGATACGAGTGTCGTGGATCAAGTGATTTCGCTGGATGAGAAGAGGCGAAGCCTCTTAACTGAAGGGGAAGCTTTAAAGAGAAGAAGAAACGAGGCTTCTGCAACCATAGCGAAACTCAAGAGCAAGGGGACGAATGCCGATGATCTGATGGCTGAGATGAGGGAGATCTCCGACCGCATAAAGATCATAGATGAGGAAGTGAGGGTTACAGAGGAAGGGCTGAATGCCCTTCTGATGAGCATTCCCAATATCCCGCATGAGAGCGTCCCGGTCGGCAAAGATGAATCTGAAAACATAGAGATTCGCAGGTGGGGCACGCCACGGAAGTTCGAGTTCGATCCTAAAGCCCACTGGGATATCGGCACATCTTTGGGGATACTGGACTTTGATCGCGCCAGGAAAATCACCGGCGCCCGTTTCACGGTGTTCAGAGGGACAGGAGCAAGGCTTGTGAGGGCCCTTATAAGCTTTATGATCGATCTACACGTGAGAGAGCATGGTTATATGGAGGTATACCCGCCTTTTCTCGTGAATCGTGATAGCATGACTGGAACAGGGCAGCTACCCAAATTTGAAGAGGACCTTTTCAAATGTGCAGGCACAGACTACTATCTTGTTCCGACTGCGGAAGTGCCGGTGACAAATCTCCATAGAGATGAGATCCTGGACGGGGCGCGGCTTCCCATCTACTATGTCGCCTATACCGCATGTTTTAGAGCTGAGGCCGGGGCGGCCGGGCGTGACACGAGAGGACTCATTCGCCAGCACGAATTCGATAAGGTAGAGCTTGTGAAGTTCGTCAGGCCTGAAACCTCTTATGATGAACTCGAGAAGCTGGTGGGGGATGCTGAGGATGTATTGAGGCGCCTTAACCTGCCATATCGCGTCATGCAGATGTGTACCGGCGATGTCGGGTTTGCGGCAGCAAAGAAATATGACCCTGAGGTATGGATGCCGAGCTACGGGAGGTATGTGGAGATATCATCCTGCAGCAACTTCGAGGATTTCCAGGCTAGAAGGGCAGGGATCAAATTCCGTCCCGCCCCGGGAGCCCGGCCAGAATTCGTCCATACGTTGAATGGTTCCGGCCTTGCTGTTGGGCGAACCTTCGCGGCAATCCTCGAGAATTACCAGCAGGCTGACGGTAGCGTGGTGGTGCCGGATGCGCTGGTGGAGTATATGGGCGGAATGAAGGTCATTGGGCCGGAGGAATGGTAACACGGTCATTATCAGATGATGACGGATGGAGGGAAATTCCGGTGCGTTATCTTATAGGTCTCGACATTGGCACAACCGGAGTAAAGGGGCTTGTGATTGATGGGGCTGGCAGGGTGGTCAAACGAGCGTTTGAGGGATATCCGCTCGAAAATCCGCGGCCCGGTTGGGCAGAGCAGAACCCTGCTGATTGGTGGCGCGCTACTGTTTCGGTGCTGAGGGAGCTTCTGTCGCAAAATGGAGCAGGTAGGGAAATAAGGGCCGAGGATATCGCGGGCATAGGGTTGTCTGGGCAGATGCACAGTTCAGTCTTTCTAGATGCATCAGGAGAAGTGGTCCGCCCCGCTATCTTGTGGTGTGACGTGAGGACTTCTGATGAATGCAGATGGATAACCGCTGCCGTCGGTGGGCGGGAAAGATTGATCGAGCTCACATGCAATCCTGCCCTTGAAGGGTTCACGGCTCCCAAGATAATCTGGCTCCGCGATCATGAACCCGAGAATTTCAAGAGAGTCGCTAAAGTCCTTCTTCCAAAAGATTATATTCGTTATCGGATGACAGGCGAAATGGCGACCGAAGTGTCAGATGCTGCCGGAACCCTGCTCTTTGATGTGGCGGGCAGGCGATGGTCGCGGGATGTTCTTAATGCTCTAGGATTGAACGAGGGTATGGTCCCTCCATATGTTGAGTCCCAGGATGTATGCGGTAGGATTACCCGTGAAGTTGCCGATGCTACCGGCCTTCTTGAGGGGACGCCCGTCGTCGCGGGCGGGGCGGACAATACCTGCGGCGCCGTGGGAGCCGGGATAGTCAAAGAGGGAAGGGTCCTTACGAGCATAGGTTCATCCGGCGTTGTAGTGGCACATACTGATCGCGTTATGAAAGATCCCCTCGGAAGAGTGCATACATTCAATCATTCGGTGCCTGAACGATGGTATCTAATGGGAGTGATGCTATCGGCTGGGATGTCATTCAAATGGTTCCGAGATGCCCTTGCCGCATCCGAGAAGGAGGTAGAAAGGCTTTCCGGCATTGATGCCTATGAAATCCTATCGCGTGAGGCAGCAAAAGTCCCGGCAGGCAGCGAGGGGCTCATATTCCTCCCCTACCTAACAGGAGAGAGAACTCCGCATGCAGATGCAGATGCCCGTGGAGTATTTTTCGGTCTCAATCTCCGTCATACAAAGGCTCACATGGCAAGAGCCGTGATGGAAGGCGTGGTATTTGGGCTCAAGGATTCTCTTGAAATCATCAAGTCCACCGGGATACATGTGGATGAAGTGCGGGCCATCGGAGGCGGGGCAAAAAGTCAGGTATGGAGGCAGATACAGGCGGACATACTCGGCGTGGATATTGTGACTCTCAATATTGAGGAGGGGCCTGCCTTCGGCGCGGCATTGCTCGCGGGCGTTGGTGTTGGCGTCTATCCCAACGTCATCGAGGCGGCTGAGAATACCATAAAGGCTGTGACTCGAGTATCCCCGGCTCAGGACAGGCAAGAAGCCTATCAAGGCTATTATGAGATCTATAAGGATCTATATGTTGCCTTGAAGGATAATTTCAAGAAACTCTCCCGTCAGGTTCAGGCGCAATAAAGATAAGTCAGCTGTTCATCTATGAGCAGCTAGACATCGGCAGATCAGTCAAGTATTGGGAGATCAGCGATTCACTAGTAGGCTGGCTATGCATCGATAGGTCTACTAAGTCGGTCACGCATAGATAGGACTGCAGGCCATCGGCAAGTCACCTGCCTTTCAGGGATGAGCTGATGGACGGGGTGATTTCGCGCTTTCGAGTGCGCCCGCAAGGGCGCACAAGTTTTAGATGAAGAAAGGGGCCTGCGGGCTGACCCGCGAACCTGCGAATACCACTTGAAAGATCCTTGTTGAAAGTATAAAATATTGATGCACGGCTGGCTTTTAGGTAAGGCAGTGCCAACTCATGCTTCCTCTTCAGGAGGCCGTGGAGGGGTGGCAGAGCGGTTGATCGCGGCGGTCTTGAAAACCGTTAGGGTTTCACGACCCTCGTGGGTTCGAATCCCACCCCCTCCGCCATGTGATTCTCAAGGGGTTTAGAGTTGGGACTCCTTTTCAGATCTCGTGTGTAAACGAATGAGACCGCAGGTATTTATGAAGACCCTCACAGTCAGAGTGGTCCCCCTTGTGGGCAAATTGAATCTCGATACCAGAAGGGGATTTGGAATGGCGAAGGTCCTTCTTATCAATAAGTAATAAGAGGCACCTAGCACCTGGCAGGACGCTTTATCTGATTTCTCACCTGGAAGCAGGCTCAAGGTCTCGCACCGAAAATGCTCAAATCAAGAGCATGTGGCACAGTTCTTCACCCGTTACCCTGGCGCATTTAGCCCCGCTATTCAGAGGCAGACTGTCCTTGGTTGCATGCTAGAGGACATAACATTTGTAGGCTACAGCTTTAAGGCGGGAATATCCCTAGATAAATCCATGCTTCAGGCCAACGGGATTGGAAAACCGCAAAAAGATTGATTCATGGAATATCGCCTGTGTATAAATACACAAATATAGGCTCATACAATTCACCCTATAAAAGTATGATGGCGAGGACGAGGGCATGAAGAACATTAAAAGCACAGTATCTGAGGTGGCTTTTGCTGTCCTACCGGTGACTGCATTCGTTCTCATCCTGCAAATATTGCTGCGATTTCCCATTACGGTTGTGGTGCAGTTCCTGATTGGCACAGGTCTTGTTACCATTGGTTTGATTCTTTTCCTGCTAGGAGTCCATGCTGGTCTGCTCGAGATTGGAGAAGTGGCCGGAGCGGCTTTGCCGAGAATAGGCAGGGTCTGGGTTATAGCTACTTTGGGTTTTTTCTTGGGTTTTGTCGTGACTGTGGCTGAGCCTGATGTTAGAGTGTTAGCCACTCAAGTAGATATTGTTTCCGGGGGAGTCATTTCTAAGAATCTCTTAATTTGTATTGTGGCTTTGGGAGTAGGGATATTTGCGGGCCTGGCTATGTTGAGAGTCATTCTAGGTATTCCTCTGAAACAACTTCTACTTGTAAGTTATGGCCTTGTATTCATACTGGCCGCATTTGCACCTCCTGAATTTGTAGCAGTCTCTCTAGATGCTGGTGGTGTGACCACAGGCCCTATGACGGTACCATTTATTATTGCGCTAGGGGTAGGAGTTGCTTCTGTTTTAGGGGGCAGAAGCACTTCAGCTGATGGTTTTGGTTACGTAGCATTGGCTTCTATTGGGCCGATTTTATCTGTGCTCTTGTTGGGAGTGGCTTATGGTTGAAAGAGATCAAGGTATTTGCGGGGTTTGGCCATGTTTTGCAAGAAGTTGCTATGGCTCTTGTTCCCCTCGCGGTGTTATTCTTATGTCTACAAGCCTGGGTACTGAAATTCCCAAGACAGAGGGTTATCAAAGTCCTTAAAGGTCTAATCCTAACTTTCATAGGTCTGGCACTCTTCCTGCAGGGTGTTTACGTTGGTTTTCTGCCAGTTGGCAGATCATTAGGAGAAATTCTGGGTGCTTTAGATTACAGTTGGCTGTTGATACCGATAGGCTTTATCTTGGGTTTTGTAGCTGCATTTGCTGAGCCTGCAGTTCGCGTATTAACTTATGAGGTTGAAAAGGCATCGGGGGGATATATTCCCCAGCAAGTAATGCTTTACACGCTGTCCTTGGGGGTTGCCGCTTCTGTCGCCTTATCGATGTGGAGAATTCTATCTGGATTCTCTTTATGGCGCCTGGTAATTCCGGGCTATCTGATTTCGTTCATAATAGCACGCTACTCAACTCCTTCCTTTGTGGCCATTGCCTTTGATTCCGGAGGAGTAGCAACCGGTCCTATGACCGTAACTTTCATATCAGCTGTGGCATTAGGCGTTGCCTCAGTAATAAAAGGCCGAAATCCTTTGATAGAAGGTTTTGGGATGGTAGCCCTTGTTGCCCTTTCTCCCATTCTAGCAGTTTTATCTCTAGGGCTGCTCTATAATAGAAAGGAAAAACAAAGTGATCACAATCTTATGTAGATTAAAGCCTTGCTAACATGGTATGTCTAGAAAAGCAGATGGGGCTTCCAAGGAAACTGGGGTCGAAGGCGAGGCCACTGTATTCGTCACCTGTGATTCCCGGCGGAAAGCCTTGTTAAGAGTCTGGGAGGGACTCAAATGGCAGATAATGGCGAGATTTTATATGATTTGATCGTGACCATAGTCAATAAGGGTTATGCGGAAAAAGTAGTTGGTGCTTCAAAAAAGGCAGGTGCTGAAGGAGGAACTATATTATTCGGCCGGGGGACGGGAATCCATGAACATGCCAAACTGCTCGGCATAACCATAGAGCCTGAAAAGGAAATTATACTGACTCTGATTGACCATCAACAAAGCGGTAAGGTCCTGGAGGCAATTATAAATGAAACTGAACTAAATAAGCCCGGGAAAGGGATTGCATTTGTCCTGGAAGTTGGGAAAGTTGTTGGTATTAATCACCTGCTTAACAGGATGGTGAATGAAAAGCTCTCTACTCGTGATCTTCCATGAATAAGAATTAAGTAAACGAGAAAGGCTTCTAAATGGCAGATTTGCGTGCCTGGAGAGAAGTCAGATTGATTCCCGGCGAGAGCAGATATCTGCCTTTGAGTGTGATGGGCTTATAAAGGCTATAATCCACGGAAGGAGCGAGTGACAGTATCCCTGCCCGCTGGGATAGGATCAGGGTTGCAACTAGAAATATGGGAGATATTGACAGAAAGAAAAAGATCGAGAGGATACTTGAATTTGTTAAGGAGCACATGGAATCTACCGCGACGGGGGCGGTTTTTGGCAGGATTTTGGGGAGATATGGCATGGAGGTGTCAGACGAGTCCCTGAGAAAACTACGAAACGGGCTTAATAAGGCGGATGATGATGAGGTGGATTCGCTTTACACCATCATTAGCTGATCTCGCCGGCGGCGCTATGGAAGGACAGAAATCGCGCTGCCCCGGGGCGATTATGAATTTTGTTTTTCTTTGCGCCTTTCTTCTTGACTTGGAGGGAGATAGTGAAGTAGAATATATTTGCTAGGTGAATCTTTGTATACGTTATAGCGCGGAGAGATACCCAAGCTGGCTGAAGGGGAAGGTTTGCTAAACCTTTAGACGGTTGAACAAGCCGTGCGGGGGTTCGAATCCCCCTCTCTCCGCCATTTTATTTTTCCATGGACATTTTCTGAAATGTTTCCTGAAGATTTTTGCCTTACCGCGCCGCGAAAACCGGAAGCGGTCGCCATCGGCTGAGCCCTGCGGCCACCACCAATTGCGCCCCGCGGTCACCGCGATTTCGCCTTGCTGTCATCATCTGTCGCGCCCTAAGGAATCCCCCTCATAGGATAGAAATATCATCTTAAAGCCTATTGACTTCTGCCTGTGCCCGGAATAGAATTGTTTCTGGATACCTGATTAATTTACTCGGATTTTGAGTGTGTGAAGTCACCGGGATTCTGATTGCGTGAAGTTACTCGCATTTTGATTGCGCGAAGCGGACGTGTGGGGTGAGATCTATGCGGATTTCCACAAGAGGACAATATGGACTTCGAGCCATGTGCGTTCTTGCTGCGGACAGATCCAATAAGCCGATTACGCTGCGTGATATTTCTGATCGGGAGCAGATTTCGATGCAATACCTTGAACAGCTGTTTCGCCTTCTGAGGGAGGCAGGTCTTGTAGAGAGCGTGCGAGGTGCAAAGGGCGGTTATCTCATCGCGAAAGATCCGGAGAACATAACCGTCGGGGATATCCTCAGGGCTGTCGAGGGTCCCATCGCTCCTGTTGAGTGTGTCGATCAGGACGCTGACGGTGAATGCTGCGAACGGCAGGATTCATGTCTTACGAGGCAGGCATGGCTCAAACTTCGGGACAGCATGGTGGAAACGCTAGACTCTATAAGCCTTGCTGATTTATGCGCGCCTGCCAGCAGGTCACCTGCCCATTCACCTGTTCATACTGATTCGAATGTCAACTCGAGATAGAATTAAAGCTAAGGATCCGGGGGGAGTGGGACTAGCATGTTGAGCATGGAAGATATTAAGGTCTCCGGCACAAATGGTAATGGAGGAACCTTTGAGATATTAGATGGTGTGTCATGTACATTTGAAGAAGGAAAGATGTATGCTATCACTGGCCCGAATGGCGGCGGCAAGACCTCGCTGGCCAAGGCTATCATGGGGATTTACCGTCCCTCGTCTGGCCGCATAACACTGGATGGCCGCGATATCTCCAACTTGAGCATAACAGAACGAGCCAAGATAGGGATTGGTTACGCATTTCAGAATCCGGTTCGTTTCAAGGGGTTGAGGATCCGGGATCTCCTTGGGATTGCGGCTGGTGACGCAGCGCTTGCAGGAAAGGACAACCTTGAGCGATTCCTTCGGGTGGTCGGCCTTTGTCCGCGAGACTATGTTGGCAGGGATGCTGATGCCAGCCTGTCTGGTGGGGAAATGAAAAGGCTTGAGATTGCCATGATGTTGGCTCGCGACCCAAGGATCGCTATATATGATGAACCAGAAGCCGGCGTGGACCTCTGGACATTTGAACGCCTGCTTGAAGTCGTAACTGGTAGACATAAGCAGAGAGCTGATAGCATCACCATCGTTATAACACATAACGAAAGATTCCTGAGGGCGGCAAACGAGATCTTACTCATGGCCCAGGGAAAGGTGCAGGAGCAAGGTGATGCGGCTCAAATCTGGCCTAAGATAAAGGACGATGTGTCATGCCGCTGGCGCATGTCGTGTGGAGGGGAACAGGATGAAGCTGAATGCTATAGATGAAAATTTGCTTGCAGTTATCGCCGACTTGCACGGTGTGCCCCAGGGAGCTTTCAACATCAGGAAGGATGGAAGCCTCCTGGATCGCATGTCAACAGAGAACATCGAGATCACTTCGAAAAAGGACAGGCCCGGGATCGACGTCTTCGTCAAACCGGGCACCAAGAATGAATCTGTGCATATACCAGTTCTCCTCACGGCTTCGGGAATGACTGACTTGGTATATAACACCTTTGATATAGGTGAGGGAGCGGATGTATTGATCGTGGCCGGATGTGGCATTCATAATCCGGGCGAGAGACAGGCGGAGCATGATGGGATCCATGAGTTCATCATCAGAAAGGGGGCCCGTGTGCGTTATGTGGAGAAGCATTATGGCGAAGGAAAGGGGACCGGAGAGCGCATCCTGAACCCTAAGACAGTATTAGTCCTTGAGGAAGGCGCATATGCTCAGCTCGAACTGGTTCAAATAAAGGGCGTGGATAGCAGTAAAAGGGTAACGGAAGCGGAGTTGGGCAAAAAGGCAAAGATCATCATAAGCGAACGTCTTTTGACACATGGGAAACAGCTGGCGGATTCTGTCATCAATGTGAAAATGATCGGAGAAGATTCCAGCGCTGAGATACTGGCCCGTTCCGTCGCCCAGGATGAATCAAGGCAGATTTTCCGGGCATCGCTTTCTGGGGAGGCCAGGTGCCGTGGCCATGTCGCGTGCGATTCTATTATCATGGATTCTGCTCAAATAAGATCTTTGCCGGGGTTGAATGCCATAAATCCGGAAGCGGAGTTGACTCATGAAGCAGCCATCGGGAGGATCGCGGGGGAGCAAGTAATAAAACTAATGTCGTTGGGTCTTACAGAGAAAGAAGCAATTGATACCATCATCAAAGGGTTCTTGAGGTGAAAAAGAAATGGGAGGTCGCTCAAAGCCGGCCTCCCATTTAAATATCCGGGCTATAGCTTGCCGTTTGCTGCCTCATTCTCCCATTTCGGTGAGGGCCGCGATGATCTCGCGGCAGAAGGCTGGCAGGTCTTCAGGTTTACGTGATGTAATGAGATTGCCATCCCTGACTACTTCCTGGTCCACATAATCCGCACCTGCGTTTCGTACATCGTCTTTGATGGCGAAGAAGCAAGTCGCCCTCTTGCCCTTGAGGATCCCACTCGAAGCCGCTACCCACCCTCCGTGGCAAATCGAAGCGACCACCTTATTCTTTTGGAACATATCATGGACGAACTTGAGAATCGGCTCATAGCGCCTGAGGAAGTCCGGAGCCCATCCTCCGGGAATTATTACGGCATGAAAATCGTCTGCCGAGATCTTATCCGCTGTCACTTCTGCTTCGATAGGCAAACCCGCCTTGCTATGGTAGATATTTGCACTCCCTGTGCCCACCACAACGACCTCGGCGCCTTCCTCCTTGAACCGGTAATAGGGATACCAGACTTCAAACTCGTTGTATGATTGTTCAACAAGGATCGCAACTTTCTTACCCTTCAGTCTCATGATAGCCTTCTACCTCCTCATAATGATAAACATCCCGCCGCTGTCGACATGCCTTCAGGCATAGGACCATTACTCTTGATTCCACTGGCCCCATCCCGACGCTGATGGGATATCGGAGTTACGCATGATATACAGATACTGTATGGTCATGGGTTGGCAGGCCAGATGGCAGCTGAATATTACTGGTTCAGGCTACTGTTTGATAGGTATGCCATATCCCGCTAATATATTCTCCATTGAAACGTCCGATCCTTCATAGAAGCTAAATAGGCCCCGAACTCGGAAAAGCGCTCCGCAGCGCCATCATGCGATTATTGGAAGCAGGGGACACGCATAACCCGTCTTGAACTGCTGAAATGCCGGGTTGTAAAGCCACAAGACATACATCATAGTCGCATTTGTTGCGCCAGCTGCCGAGTATCACCAGGAAGGAGCAAATACTATGGACACTTAATCTCACATGATGCCTACTATGTAGGACGAGGCCGTAGACCTGCTTGAGAAGAACCGGCTAAGTGGGGCACGGAGGTGCTAGGGCTATCGGGTGAGTCACCTAGGACAAGCAATGAGGATACTCGGTTTTCACCCGATTTTTGCTAAAAAAAGAGCCTGGGAACATATCCCAGACTTGAAGCCCTTGATTTTTTGGTGCGCCATGAGGGACTCGAACCCCCGACCCGCTGATTAAGAGTCAGCCAAAGGCTACCAAAACCCTGAAACCCGCATGAAATCAGGATTTCTCCCAACGGCCCCTCAAAATCGAACAGCTAACCTTGACTTTCGATGTCGAAATTGTCAGCTGTTGTCAAATAAGAAGATAGCATAAGGAGAAAGAAATTGCAATATGCGAATTGCCTCTGACCGCCCGAGTTGTCAAAGGCTTTCTTTAAGCAGGTATATTAATTTCGTCGTCGGCTAGATAGACAGACCTGGATTAAGTGCCATGCGGATGTTTTCAAGTTCTAGAAGGGACTCTCATGCGTACTCCGATACAAACCGACCCTCCATTTCGACGGGAATCGACCAGCGATTTGGATCCAAACTGACTATCAATTTCAGACCATTCCGGCCGCTTGGGATGTCCAGTTAACATAAATGGCCGGCACTTCCAGAGTTACGCACGCGGCGAAAGAAATTGCTTGCGGGGTATTGACATGCGGAAATGTGGACGTTATACTTTGAAATTGAAGAGAGATTCCTAGTATAACGTCCTTACATGAGTGTGGTAGATCGCATGGGAAAGAAGGTCTATACAGTGGGGGAAATCTTCAACCCGAGATTGCTGACATTAAAGGAAATCCAGGAGGAGGTCAACATCACCTATGGCATTTCCATATCCCTGGACACCCTTCGAAAATGGGTGGATTTCGGGGTGATCCACCCCCCGGTGGCAAGGGAAAGCCTAGGAAGAGGGGGTGGGATGCATGATCTATTCCCCCCTCAGTTACCACGAGAAGTGGCAGTGGCATGGTA